>CAYSJV010000017.1:0-15442 GCA_964431435.1 uncultured Candidatus Poseidoniales archaeon | reverse complement strand
TACTACAGCTACTGCAAATGCTCAAACAACTCCAGTCCCATCTGTACCTGGAACTGGTGAAGTAACTGTGACAACTACCGCAGGTGATGGTTCAAGTTCAGAGTTGTTCGGAGTCTCTTTAACAAATGTTGACGCTGAAACCAAAACTTGGAATGGTAATGATGAGGTTGTCTTTTGGACAATAAGTGTCGAAAATACAGGTCAAATGAATGAGACAATTCAACTTGACATAGAAGAAGGTGGAGAAAGTGCGAAATGTAAAGGAGGATATTATAGCAATTTTTTGATAGAGTTGAGTGATACTGAGTTACAATTAGAAGGAGGAGAATCCGAAAATATTCAAGTTCAACTAGAAATCGAGGATACTAGTGCTGTTGACAAAGTATGTTGGACAGTGAATGGTGTAGTAAGTAATGATCCCCAACAAAATGCATCTGACTCTACAGGACTTAGCATAGTTATCCCCGAGGTACATGCCTGTGATATTCAAATACCATCTGGAACTAGTATCGAAGTAGATCCAGGTGAAACAAAATCAAAAACAGTTGAAGTGTGGAATACAGGTAATTCGGATTTCACATTAGAACTAGATAAATCTGGTTCCAAGGCTCATTGGATAGAAATCACACCATCAAATCAGTTGTTGAGGGAATCTCAAAGCGTGTCCTTTAATGTGGAGGTCACTCCAGACGCGACCGTTAGTGCTGGAAATGAACAAATAATCAATCTTAAGGGATTAGATGGTATTAATGGGGCCATGATTTGTAATACGCAATTAGGAGTAATTGTAGGGCAGTTTAGCGATGCGTCTCTATCTCTCCCCACTACAACAATGAGTGAGGTAAACCCCGGAGAAACTACGCAATTACAATTTTCAATTTTAAATGACGGTAATGGTGCAGATTCGTTCTCAGTTGGGCTCTCAACGCCACCTTCTGGTTGGACATTAGAACTTAGTGAAAACTCCTTTTCAATACAAGAAGGAGGGTCTGCATCCGCAACAATGAATGTGACAGTTCCTGAAAATGCCTTAGCCGATGAAGCGGCCCAAATTACAATATCTGTATCTCCAAATAATGGGGGCGCTGCATATGATTCGAAAGTAGTTACAATCCCTGTTTCAGCAGTTCATAGTATTGGTGTAGAAAAACTGGCAGGAGATCAAACAGGAAGGTCTAATGAATATGTTAAATTCCCCGTAAAAATCACTAATCAAGGAAATATTCAGGATACCTATGAATTTAGTGTAACTGCTCGAACTCAAGATTGGGATTATTCATTCATACAAGAAAATGGTGACCCAATTTCAACAGTGCAAATTTCTGCGGGACAGGATGATGTTGTTTACCTGAAAGTTAGAATTCCTGAATGTGAATCAGGAAACCCTGAAGATTGTGAATTAGATAGTTCCTTATTTACAGTAAGATATTGGAATAAAGCAGATGCCACCCTAAAAATCGAATTACAAATGCGGGCCATTCTTTCTAATAGAAATTTTACAATGAGTATGTACTTCGCCGAACCAGAAAGTAATCCATCTACAAAAACAATATCTCTTGCACCAGGTGGTTCTAAAGAAATCGAAATTTGGGCATATAATTCTGGAGATTTAGATGACACTGCAATCTTTGAAATTACTGGAATAGAAGGGAAGGGCACACGCTCTATTTCAATAAATGATGAAGTGATAAACGATGCAATATTGATCAAAAAAGGATATGGGATATACAATCCTGTGGATGGAACGTTTTTGAGTACTTTACAGAATAATCAAAGTACCCCTGTAATATATTTTGAAGAAACAGATGCTGACGAATATATGTGGTTAAATGGGTATGGAGAAACACATATTGTGAAAGAATACGCAGTACTGGCAGTAATTTCAATTGAAGTATCTTCAACTACTGAAAATGGTTATTCAGGAATGATTACAATCAATATTGCTTCAGAACATAATTCTGCTGAAATAGTTGCGCTTAACATTATAGTAGATGTAGAAACTGTTCATGACTTGGATTTAGAAACTAGTTCTAAGGATAAAGATATACAGTATCCCGATAATGCTTGGTTTAGGATTACCGTGACCAATAATGGTAATGTTGACGAAACTGTAGTAGTATCTGTTTCCGAAGGGTTAAGAGATTGGACAGTTATAATTCCGGAAGAAGCAGAACAAAAATTTGTACTCAAACCAGGAGAATCAAAAACTATTGACATTAAAGTAGAGCCACCAGACACCACTTTGGATGATAAATTTGAGTTTGTAGTTAGTGTGGAACCAGAAGATGTAGGAATTACTGCAAGAAAAAACATTGAATTAAGTGTAGAGGGTAGTACTACTCCAGGTATATTTGGAATTCTTGGGAAAACAAATCAGAAAACTATGATTGGTGGATTGATTATTGTTTTAATTTTGGGTATGGGAATTTTCTTTTTAGAAAAACGTTTCAGAGGTGTTTGATTGAAAACCCCCGAAGGGGGGTTTTCACTGTATATCTAGGATATGCTTATTTCTGTAATTGAAGTGGCCACCTTTGAGAGACATTCTCAAAAGGGATGAAATAATGAGTGTCGAGTCTTCCTATCTTGCTGTTGGGTTAATGACCATCGTTGGAATAATCTTTCCTTTATCTGCATTTATTATTAGTAGATTTGTTCGGCCGATGCCGGATCCAACCAATCCAAATGTTACAAAATCATACTTCCTTCCAGGCTACGAAACTGATCATAGTCTGTACCCTCGGAGATTGTCTACGTATGAATGTGGTTCAGACCCTGTAGGTGACGCGATGATTCAATTTCATTTCCAATATTATTGGTACGCCATAATTTTCTTAGTTTTTGATATTGCCTTCATGTTCTTAGCATTAGGAGGAGCAGTTGCGATTAATGCTACTGATGAAAACATGGTAGATGTAGAAAGAGCATTGATGGGGTTAACTGGCTTTTTGTTCTTAATGATTCTAGGAGTTTGGCATGTTTTCAGAAAACGAGGTAAAATATACATTTGAGGTGAAAAAATGGCAGAACCAAGTGAAAATTATTCAGTATTCAACAGTAGAGCATTAGTTGAGATGGTAGGTAGTGTTACAGATGAGGCACTGAAAGCAACCAAAATTAAACAATTTGTAGGAGTCCTTGGTGGGCGTCTGTTCAACTGGAGTCAACGAAAAAGTTTGTTTCCACTTCATTTGGGGATAAAGTGTTGTGCACTAGAGATGGCAGCTGCAGGTGGGCCCAGATTCGATGCTCAAAGATTCGGTGTTTTCTTTCGTTCGTCACCACGCCAGTGCGATGTTCTTTTGGTAAATGGCCCAATCTCAAAGAAATTTGCAGATCCAATTGTGCGTTTGTGGGAACAAATGCCTGAACCAAAGTGGTGCATTGCAATGGGAGAATGTGCAATATCTGGTGGGCCATATTTCCAATCATACAACATCCTTGAAGGCGTTGATACAGTAATTCCAGTGGATGTATATATTCCCGGTTGCCCACCACGTCCTGAAGCACTTATTGATGGATTTGGAAAACTAAGGGAGAAAATTATCCGAATCGGCGCAGCACCCAGTAATGAAAGAGAGAAAGATGAAGTAATTATCGTTGGAGATGAATAAGGGGGTATAATCGTGGATTCAATTAGTTCTGAACAAAATCAAAATGCTACAAAGGAATTTGTATCTTTTATTGAAGAAAGATTTGGGGGAACTGGTATTACTGCGGAACCCGTAGCACATAGATCTGGTAAAAAGTTCGAATTTCTCAGGGTATTATGCCCACCTAAACACTGGTTGGGATTAGCAAAGTGGTTATGCTTTGAAAGAGGTGTTAATCATTGTTCAATGATTACAGGTGTACATTACCCTGAAAATTACCAATATGGTGAAAGTCAACCAGCGATTAGTCCAGGAAACCCAGAGAAGGGATGGGAAGTAACAGTTCACCTTATGCGAATGCCAGTGAAAAATCCACCAGTTGGTAAGGCATATGTATTGAGGCCCAGTAAGTTAGCACCAGAAGAAATACCTCTTGAAATTGAAGTTAATATATATCTTCCACAAACAGACACTCCTGAAGTAGATAGTGTTCAATCAATATGGGAAGGTGCTGATTGGAATGAAAAAGAAACGTGGGATCTAGTGGGAATAAAATTCAAAAATCACGACAATATGATGAGGGTACTAAATCCGCACGATTCTCCAGCTGGATTTCACCCATTGCAAAAACAACACAAAATAAGATATAACGATCATTTCGAGATGTATGACGATCCGCAAGGGTTTGGAAGAAAACCAATAGATGTAGGGAAGACAAAGTAGGTGAAAATATGGCACAAATGTGGATTACAATGGGACCCCAACATCCTATGACTCATGGTTTGTGGACATTGAGAGTAAAAGTTGACGGAGAAACAGTGGTTGATACTGACCCTGAATTAGGATTTATTCATCGCGGGGTAGAAAAAATATGCGAGGCACGAAATTATACACAAATTACACCATATTGTGATAGATTATGTTATGCATCTGCAATGACTTGGGCACAATCATATGTTTATGCTGCAGAGAATTTACTAGATGCAGAAGTTCCAGAACGTGCCGAATACATCCGCCTTATTGCTGTAGAAATGCAACGAGTAGCTAGCCACCTAATGTGGTTAGGTGCATATTGCCCAGATGTAGGCAATTTGACTGTATTTGTTTATTGCATTAGAGATAGAGAGATGTTTTTGGATTTATTACAAGAACTTGGTGGCAGTAGAATGCATTACAATTATCCAAGGATAGGTGGAGTAAAGCGTGATTTGCCAATGGGATTCGCTGCAAGAGCCAGAGCTAAAATAGAGTTATTCCTTCAAAGGATGAAAGAATATGAGATGTTCTTGGACGAATCAACAATTTTCCTTGTAAGAACTCAGGGCGTAGGATATTGTACTGCTGAAGATATGGTGAATGCTGGAGTAACCGGACCAAATTTGAGAGCAGGCGGCGTAAATTATGATGTAAGATGGGCACATCCATACAGTGTTTATGATCAAGTTGATTGGACTGCATCTGTAGAAAAACCAACATCAGTAAAAGGTGCTGATTGTTATGACAGATATCGGGTTAGAATGACTGAAATGATTGAATCCTGTAGAATGATATTGGATGCTTTGGATAAAATTCCAGGCGGCGCTGAAACTCATTATGAGAAAGAAGACCCTATGATATACAAAAAAGCTCCAATTAGAGCACCTGAAGGAACCACTGGTTTCCATCATTTTGAAGATTCAAGAGGTGAATCAATGTTCTACTTAGTCGGTGGTGGAGGTAAGAAAGGAAGAGGAGAATACCCTTACAGAATAAGTATACGCTCACCTATGTTCATTACAATTCCATTTGTTGCTAAAACAATGATAGGTTACAAAGTTGCAGATATTCCCGCCATAATGGGAAGTTTTGATCCATGCATAGGAGAAACAGATAGGTGATATTAATGGGAGATTGGTTAGACATAAACGGTTGGGTAAAATCCGGATGGAGTGCATTATTTGATGCATTATTCACATTTTTAGATTCTACATTTGACACCACGCTTATGGATTGGCATGGTGGATTTTCAAATGCTGCATATTTATTCTCAATGTGTGCGATTACCTTCACATTAATCATGCTAACTTTGCCAATAGTTGTGTTGTGGACTGAGCGAAAATTCATTGCTAGGTTGATGGATCACAGAGGGGCAACCACTACTCTGAGGAGTTTGTGGGTAGGTGAAAGAGGAGTTACTGCCGGTGAATGGTGGAATATGGTGCCATTTGGATTGGGTAAACCAATAGGTTATGTTGTAAAGAAACTAAACAAGATTGCAGGTAATAGAAGTTCTATTCCAGCAGTAGATCGTGCAAATGATAGAAGTTGGCACGGTGTTCCATTTTTATTTCCGGGATTCTTTCAAAATTTAGCAGATGGTGCAAAATTTCTAACAAAAGAGCATATGGTTCCTGCTAAGGCAGATAAATGGATTTTTGAATTAGCCCCATTCTTGATTATTTCATCCACAGTAGTTATTTTGGGATTCCTGCCTTTCGGAGAAAACATCTATGCAGCCAATCCAGAATTATCAGTACTATTTGCATTTGCAGTATTTGGAGTAGCTCCCTTAGGAGTTTTCTTTGCTGGTTGGTCATCCAATAACAAATATACATTATTGGGAGGAATTAGAAGTGCAGCTCAGTTAACTGCATATGAAATTCCATTACTCATTACAGTGCTAGCAGTTTGTGTATTAAGTGGAAGTTTAAATTTAATTGAGGTAATCAATTTCCAACATCAAAGTGGTTCCTGGAATATTTTCCTCTTACCACTCGGCGGAATGCTATTTTTAATTACAATGGTAGCTGAAGTAGAAAGAATACCATTCGATATGCCTGAAGCTGAGGCTGAGTTAGTAGAAGGATGGTGGACTGAATATGGTGGATTAAGATGGGGTCTACTATTTGCTGCAGAATATCTAAGATGCTACGCTGCATGTATACTAATGGCACATTTCTTCCTTGGTGGATTTTATGCACCATTTGCATCTACAATAGGAAGTATACCATATTTGGGTACTGCTTGGCTTGCAATACCTGGATTGATCTGGGTTGTCCTAAAAGCTTGGTTCATTTTCGCATTATTTGTTTGGGCAAGAGCAGCTTTACCAAGAATAAGAACAGATCAAATTTTAGAATTTGGTTGGAGATATCTGTTACCACTTTCAATGGTTAATTTAGTAATGGCCTTTGCCTTGAGATTGTATGTATATGATGGTGCAGAATGGTCAATATTTGTACCATTAATTATCACAGTAATCGGAATTACATTATTTGTTATATTGTCAATAGATGAAGATCCAGAAGCAAAGAGGCCTAGTCATACTGTGACTATGCAGCCTGCTGGAAAACATGTACCTGGAGAAGATTAAGGAGGAAAAAATATGCCAACACACCCAAGAGCAAAACCAAATTTCAGAAATTTAGTCATTAAACCATTTTGGATGTCTATGAAAGCAGCGTTAAGAACTGTACCTTGGTTTGGGAAGTTTTTCACAAATGAATATCACAGTAAACCAGTAACTATGCTGGATGAAAACTCAATAAGTCGTTCAAAAGGTAACAAGTATCATGATGTTAACAAACACACTTATGCCGCGGATAGGCAATCTAGTGAAGTTGTGAAATCAATTCATAGACCTGTAACAATCATGTATCCATATGAACGATTAGAGGATAATGAACCTTGGTTGTTTGTACCAGGTGAATATAATGGACGTATTGGAGTTATTTGGGAAACTTGCACTGCCTGCAAAGAATGCGTAAGAATTTGTCCAAATGATTGTTTACACATGACTACCGAGTTAAGAGTCGATGTTCTAGATAATGCAGAAGGTGAATGGGAAGGATATGGAAGCGAATTAGAAGTTGGAGGTTGGGCTGCTGTACCAATTGAAAGTGCGATGGAGAATAATAAAGATCGCAACCCAGTTCTTTCACATGATGCTCCTGAAGATGATTTTAGATATGGAGAAGTTATCGATATAAGTGGAGATATCGCTAGAGTTCGGTGGAATGACACAGGAACTGAAACAGAATCGTTGACTTCTAGTTTACTGGTAGCGGATCAAGAAATAGTAAGTGGGAGAATCGACATGGGACGATGTATGTTCTGTGGACTTTGTATGGAAGCATGTAATTTCACATCATTCTTTATGACGAATGAATATGATGGAATGTCTGGATTTACAAGACAGGATTTATGGTTTGATGCTGCAAGAACAAGAGTACTTCCAGGTGAACATCAAGAAGTTGTAGATCAGGAACTTGCAAAGCGTGCTAAGCGTGAAAGAGACAAAAGAGCAAAAAAGGCAGCAAAGGAAATTGAGGCGTAATCATGAGTGCAGGTATTGTTGAATCAGTTGTTTTCTTTATGTTTGCATTAATTGCAATCGTAGGGTCGCTAGGAACTGTTTACGCGAAAAGAGTAGCACATTCAATGATGTTCCTAATATTTGCATTCATTGCAGTTGCGGGTGTATTCCTCTTACAGGAAGCAGAATTCCTTGCTGTAGTACAAATTTTGGTATATCTTGCCAGTGTAATGCTGGTAGTACTGTTTGGTGTAATGCTGACTAGGAGACAAATCATGGAGGACTTTGAATGAGATTAATGAGTTCACTTATTCGACTTGGAATTCTTGTTATGGGTGCAATGCTGTTCATAGTAGTAAGCAATGCTAGTGTCTGGGATGACGCTTCAACAGATGACACACCTTCCAATTATGAACTAGCTGATTCGATACTTGTAGACTGGGCGTTTCCTTTGTTGGTATTAGGTGCACTTCTTGCCATGGCTATGATTGGTGCAGCATATCTTGTTCGAGATGAAAGAAAAGAAAACTTGGTTTGGGAAAATCAACGAGGTGATTTTGAATGATTGAAGCATCTTGGGTTGTTGGCTTGTCTGTAATCATGTTCTGCATAGGACTGTGGGGTGCATTTACTCGTAAGAATGCAATTATTGTTCTAATGTGTATCGAGATTATATTGAATGCTGTCAATCTAAATTTCGTTGCAGGTGCACTACATCATGGTGATGTCACAGGGTGGGTATACACTGCTTTCGCAATAGCAATTGCTGCGGCAGAAGTAGCAATTGGTCTTGCAATATTCCTTTCTCTATATTCAAAGCATGAAACTGTGTCTTTGGATGAAATTACAATGTTAAAAAATTAGGTGATTGAATGAGTGGAATAGCAGCAGAAATGGCAATATTCATACCCCTATTACCTATTTTGGCATTCCCTATCATACTAATTGTTGGACAATTATTCAATGGTGCAGAATGGTGGGTCAAAATAAAGGAAGGAGGTTTCATTTCACTAGTTGTAATGGCTACTGCTTTGGTGATTTCTTTATTCTTAGTTAAAGATTATATTGGAGACCTACATGGAGAAAATGCTAGTGACAATGTTGTAAATTATGTGGGAGATTGGATTACATTTGATTATCTATCTAGCAGTACAGAACCAATGACCTCCAAAGTATTTGGACTTGGAATATACGTTGACCACGTGACCCTAATGCTATTATTTGTAGCATCTTTCCTCTGTTTCTTAATCAATTGGTTTAGTATAGGATACATGAATACAGATCCACTAAATGAAAATAGAAATCACAGGTTCTATGCTGAGTTCCTATTATTCTGTGCAGGTATGCTTGGTATGGTACTTGCTGACAATTTCCTTTGGTTGTTCATATTCTGGGAGATTATGGGGTTATGTTCCTACTTATTGATTGGATTTTACTGGGAAAGACCTAGCGCTGCTGCCGCAGCAAAGAAGGCCTTTCTTACAACGCGCGTGGGAGACGTATTCTTAATGGTCGGTTTGGTAATATTATGGAACATCTATGGCAGTCTAGAATTTTCAACAATATTTGATTGGGATTATGCTGCCAACCCGATAGATTCAGGGTTGTTACGTTTAGGATTGTTAATGATGTTTATTGGAGCAGTTGGTAAATCCGCCCAATTCCCTCTACATGTTTGGTTACCCGATGCAATGGAGGGACCAACTCCTGTTTCAGCACTTATTCACGCAGCAACAATGGTTAACGCCGGATTATACCTTGTTGCTAGAATGTTTCCAATTTTCTCTGCAGACGGTTTAGCAGGAGATTTATCTGAACTTGCAATATTAATTGCTTGGATTGGTGGAATTACAGCATTTATGGCTGCTGCTATAGCTTTTGTACAAATGGACATAAAGAAAGTCCTAGCTTATTCAACGATGAGTCAACTTGCATACATATTCACAGGACTTGGAGCCGCCCTATGGTTTGCTAATGCAGAATTTGAGGGTCACATGACTTTAGCATATTTTGCATTTGGAGCATCTTTATTCCACTTATTCAATCATGCAATGGCAAAAGGTATGCTGTTCATGGCATCTGGCTCAGTAATACACGAAATGCATCACGCACACCATCATGAACACGACGATGATCATCATGATGATGACCACTTTGATGCTCAAGATATGTCAAATATGGGTGGACTTGCATCCAAGATGCCAGTGACAGCCACAGCAATGGCAATCGGCTCGATGAGTATCATTGGAATACCTTTGATTGGAGGATTTTGGTCAAAGGAAGGAATAGTTGGTAAAACCTGGGAAGCCGCATTACATGAAGGTGGAGCATTACTAATGGTCCCCGCAATACTAATTCTTGTAACTGCAGGGATGACTGGTTTCTACATGAGTAGAATGTGGTTCATGACATTTGCTGGAAAAGCAAAAACAGATATTGCAAAGGGTGTACATGAACAAACCCCGTGGATTAAAACCCCACTAGTTGTTCTGTCTTGCATATGCATGCTCGCTTTCGCTTTTGCTTCAATGCACTTTGTAGATTGGGTTAGTGAAAATCACGCGTTTAAAACAAGTTCATTTATTCATAATGTATTATATGAACTTGAACATGCATTCTTACCTGGAGATACCACAATTCGTTTAATTGGATGGACCACAATATTGCTTTCGGCAATCATTGGTCCTCTTGTTGCAATGGCACTATATGGTGGAAGATTAGAAGAAGGTGAAGAAGCAAATCCATTGATTCATTGGTTAGTTGTACTTTCAGGAAAATGCAAAGATAGATACAATTTTGATAACAGTGCATGGGCAGATTCACCGTTAGCAGATGCATTGAGAAGGAGATTATATTTTGATGAATGGTATAATTGGTTGATGCTAAAAATATTCGTTCCATTCTCAAACACTGTTGCATGGTTTGACAAACGTGGAGTTGATGGTGTAGTAAAGGGAATTGAGAAGAGCAGCTCAATTAGTAGTTCTTGGATACGTACCCTTACCACTGGTTCAGCAAGAGATTACATCATGATGGTTGCCCTTGGTACTTTGGTAATATTCGTAATGATTGGGGGTGTATTGTAGTGAGTGAAGATGCATCTGTAAAGAAAATTGATGATGGGGTGTGGGTTTTAGGTGCACTGCTAACAATTATTGCAGGTTTTATGTTCCTTTCACCTTCATTAACCAGTGGTAGTGGAGATGATTGGATTAGTATGCCGTTAGTAGGCCTACCAATTATTGCAGGGTTACTGATGATCTCTTTTGGTACAGTAGTCCCTCCTTGGAGAAAAGAAAAAATTCTGAACGCAACTAGATATACATGTTTAGCAATTTCATTAATGTCATTTGTAATTTGTACTGGAATGTTTGCTGGATTATTAATCGGTACAGGATGGGAACAAATAACATTCAACCACTATGTTGTAGAAGCAAAGTATAGTTGGATCGATTCAATAGGTGTTAGTTGGCATGTAGGATTAGATGGGTTATCATTCCCAATGGTTTGGCTAACCTCTTTGATGATTCCAGTAACTATTGTAACTACTTGGAATGAAGAAAGAGGATGGTATTATCACCCATTACTACTACTAATGGGTGGGGCATTAATCGGTGTATTTGTATCTCTAGACTTATTCATGTTTTACGTATTTTGGGAACTAACACTAGTTCCCATGTTTTTCCTAATACTAAATTGGGGTGGAGATGACAGAAGATATGCTGCACAGAAATTCTTCATTTACACGTTCACAGCATCAATAATAATGTTACTAGGAATTCTAATACTTTATTTCGCTCAAACTCCTGATTATTCATCAGCAAGTTTCACCGGTCGTACTTTTGATATGTATGAAATAACAAGAGATTCACACATTGCGTCAATTGGTGGTGCGCCTTGGCTAGGTATGGGGCTGCAAAAACTCTTGTTTGTATTATTTACAGTTGGTTTCTTAGTGAAACTACCAGTTGTACCATTCCACACTTGGTTGCCTGATGCTCACGTACAAGCTCCAACTGGTGGATCAATGCTATTGGCTGGTGTGATGTTGAAGATGGGGGCTTACGGAATGTTCAGGATTTGTGTTGGCATGTTCCCAGATGCATTAATTGACTTCCAAACAATATTGATGCTAATCGGTATGCTTAGTATATTCTATGGTGCATGGGCTTGTTTGGGTCAAACAAATCTCAAACGTATGGTTGCTTATTCATCGGTATCTCACATGGGATTAATCTTACTAGGTATTGCTAGTATGCAACCACTTGGATTTGCAGGGGCATTATTCATGATGTTTGCACATGGTTTGATCTCTCCATTATTATTCGCAGTATCTGGTTCACTCAAACATCACTATCATACATTGGAAATTGGTGCAATGCGTGGATTGGCAAAATGGAGCCCTTGGATGGCTGCATACATGATGTTTGGATGGATGGCTAGTTTAGGCCTACCACTTCTTGCAGGATTTGTCGCAGAAGTTGCTATACTGGTTGCATTTTGGCAACAATATGGTTGGTGGGTATTAGTTCCCGCAGTAACACTGATCATTACAGCTGCATACTATCTCTGGAGTTTGCAACGTATCATGTTCGAAGGTGGAGATGAGGGTCAACTACCAGAGTCATTAGGAGATGACAAACCAGTGGATATTGATGCAACAGAAAATGTCGGTATGCTAATTATGGCTATATTGATTGTAGTATTTGGTATTCTTCCGTTTATGATGTTTGACATGATGTCTGCTTACAGCAGCCATGTCTTTGATACTATCCTGAAAATAGTTCTGGCTAGGAGGGGCTTATAGTGAGTTTAACACCAATTGAAGCGATTAGTACCTCTGCCTATCAGGCAATGCTTCCAGAACTAACTCTGCTTTCAGGTATCGTGTTGATGATTATCGCCACAAACTTAGGAGATACAAAGATGCGTATCCCCTTGACAAACATACGTGTTCCTGTATTCTTCGGGGGTAGAAGATTTGAAATGACTGCAGATCCAAGAATACCAGGTTATATTTGTGTAATGACGTTGGCTCTTTCAGCTGTTCTAGCATTAATGAGTCAGCCCAATAACATGCTTCATGTGTATTATACAGGCCATGAAGGATATTTGTTGACCACTGACAATGGCACACCGCTTCTACAAATTGATGCATTCAGTAGATTGTTTGAATTAATGTTCTATGTTGTTCTATTGATTGCAGCAATTTCTAGTTTAGACACTATGAATGCAGTAGATTCCAGAAAAGTATCTACAGATAATACATCTCAACTTGTGAATAATAGAAGACAGATTGATTTCCATCTTCTAATCCTACTATCTGCATTTGGCATGTCAATGGTAGCAATGTCAGTTAACTTGTTTATGCTATTCTTAGGGTTAGAGTTAGCAAGTTTAGCAATCTATGTTCTAGTTGCTTTCCATAAGGAATCTAAAGCAGGAAGCGAGGCCGGTGTGAAATATTTCATTGTGGGTGCAACTGCCTCTGCTGTTGGTTTCTACGGTATGTCTCTGCTATACCTATGGAACGGAGACCTTGGTATTCTTTCATTACAGAATGCATGGAGAGGAATGGAAGAGGTTGAGGCGTTACCCCTAATTGCATTGGGATTATTACTAGTAGGATTTGGATTCAAGATTAGCGCGGTTCCATTCCACTTTGTTGCACCAGATGCTTATGCTGGTGCATCAAGTCAGGTTGCAGGTATTTTGGCAACTGCATCAAAGGCAATGGGTTTCATTGCCCTAATGCGTGTATTGTTCCTAGTAACTCTTCCTGAAACAAACAGTACTGCTGTTTGGTTAATGCTAATGGGTGGATTAGCAGCAGTGACAATGACGTGGGGTAATCTTGCAGCACTAACCAGCACTAATCCAAAGAGAATGTTGGCTTATTCATCAGTTGCTCATGCTGGATATATGCTAGCAGCACTAACTGCAGTTGGTGCTTGGAGATGGGGCCACTTTGCATCAGGAACTGCAGTTGATGCTGTGCTAATGCTAACTGCAGCAGTAATCTTCCATTTGTTTGTACTTGTCACATTCAAACTAGGTGCTTTCCTTGTTCTAGGTTTAGTAGATATGGAAGGAGAATCGCACGATATGAAATCTCTAAACGGACTTGCTAAGAGAGATCCAATGGTTGCATTTTCAATGTTCATCTTCATGCTAGCACTTGCAGGAGTTCCTCCGCTTGCAGGATTTATGAGTAAATTCTTGATGGCTTCTGGTATAATTCAAGTTACTACATCAGAAACTGGAATAGAACTTAGCAAGGGATTAATTCCACTGGTACAAGATTTACATTGGACGTTCTGGTTGGCGTTACTAATTTTCCTCAATAGTGCACTTTCACTATTCTACTATTTACGAATAGGAGTGTTGATGTTCTTTGAAGAACCTGAAACAAAATTACCTCTTCCAAGAGCATCAAAATTGCGAGCAATGATTTGGGTTTGTACAGTTGGAGCAATTGTGTTTGGAATTAGTAGTGATTGGTTATTCGAATTTGCGAAGACTGCCGCTGATGCATTCTTCAATTATTGAAGGGCCTTTAGGCCCTTGGGGTTTGTTTTATTCAGGAGCATGAGCGTCGCACGGAGTGATGCGGGTCTCACCTAGAGCCATAGTCGGCCTTCTTGTTTTGCTATTGTTTGGATCGATAATTTTACCATTTGTTCCAAATGTGGAGAATAGTCCAATGAATGAAATCATCAATTTTCAGGATAATGGTGACGGAAATGATTGGGAAAAACTCAACGATGCTCAAAAGAAGGCAATGGTTGATTGGGAGAGAAACTCAAGTTCATATTCTTTTCTCAGAGGTATAGGTAGTGGTAATGTGGAGAAAGCATATTCCATAGCAATCGATTCAAATGATAACGTCTACATCTATTTTCAGACGTTGAATTCGGGGCATTCCCCGGAAATATATTTTGGTGATGACAAGATAAATCAGACTTGTTCTAATCGTTGTATAGTAATAATCAAATTAAACAATCTTGGATTGATGTTATGGTCTACCATGATGGGCAGCGATTCGGGCCCCGGATTTTATTATTATGAACGAGGGAAAATTGCAATAGATTCGCATGATGACGTATATGTAAGTGGAATTTTTGAGGGCGCTTTAACATTTGGAAACATCAGTTTGACGAGTAGTGCATCAGGAACAAAATATAGTCCTTACTTGGCTAAGTTAAGCAATAATGGTTCATGGATATGGGCTAATAGTGCAAACGGGACCACAAAGAGTGTATATGGAAAAGATACTGTAAGTGATGCAAATGATAACATATATACTATTGGTTATTTTTCTAATGATGTGACTTTTGGTAATTTCACTCTAACTGAAAATGTTGGTCACACAAGCATGTACCTTTCCAAGTTTAGTAGTGATGGTTTGAGGTTATGGTCAATAAAGTTGAGTGGACCAGATCCGGTGTGTTATATTAATGGCCTCACTTTAGTTGTTGATTCAAATGAAAATGTGTATACCACAGGACGAGTAGTAGGACTTGGAAACACATGTACATTAACCAATACCATTTTT
>CAYSJV010000016.1:0-25754 GCA_964431435.1 uncultured Candidatus Poseidoniales archaeon | reverse complement strand
ACAATCCGTCTCCACCTTCAGTTTGCATTGCATTTTCAACAATCATCCCCAACATTCTATCCATAGCACTAGGGAATGGTTCTCCCTCTGCTTCTTCGACTGTAAGTGTGCTTCCTGCATCATCTACAACAATATCCAATGTATCTCGATCTTCTTGAAAGTCCCAATGACTGTGGAAATCCATATCTTCATCAAAATCTCCTGTTTCAGTATATGCATCCGATACTGAGATTTCAAATACTTCTGCGTTTAAACCGAATTCTTCAACAGGCAATCCTGATAAATCAAAATCATATGAAATAGTGGTTGCATAATCTCCTGTGGTTTGTCCACAGTCATCATAAATCATAACGTCAAATACGTCAGGGTTTTCTTCCCAATCTCCAGTATCTTCGTTATACATATGACGATTATTAGTTTCTACTTTTGAGTTACCCTCATTATTGTAACAATCCCAATCAATATGCTTTACACCAGTTGATGAATCTACGTGGTCATAAACTGGACTAGGGTGACCAATTCTCCAATCTGCACCAGCATCTTGTACTGTAACGCCTAATGAAATATCAAAATCAATGTCTGCTTCTATTGATTCACCACCACCTGAAACTACGAAATCTAGTCCTGTATTCATACCAATCTCAAGTTCAAAGTAAAGATCCATATCTGCACCTAACACTTCTCCATCTGCGTTTAGATATTCTACATAATGTCCATTTATAATTAATAATGAGCTAACACCACCAGTTAAGGTCACATCCCAACTAGCCGAAGAGGCATCTGTAGGGTCATACTGCCACTGAGTTGCAAGTATTCCATCAAATAATGCTCCATGTCTAACTGTTAGATCAGTAATCTTAGCTGTAGTTGCTGTGTGTTCCGTATCATCTGGTAAAGTAATCACTTCTGTAGATGATTCATCATGTTGCTCAATGTAAACTTTAGAAGTACCTGTTGCAATTTGAGCCAGTTCTAAATTGAAGCCAGCATCGCTTGCTGCATCATTTACTTCATCCAATACCCCTAATATGGATATTCCAGTCATTTTTTCGACATCTGCCGAAAGGCCAGTCCATTGATATTCGACTCCCCATGCTGAACTATTTGTTTCTTCTGCAGCCTGTGCTGGTACTGTAGCAGCAAAGGCTGAAAGCAGCATGCTAAGAGAAAACAACAAACTAAATGTGTATTTTCTGTGCTTTGTCATAACATTTCGCACTTAACACATCTCTTTAGGTGTATCTCTGTGATGAGTATGATACACTAGGTGTGTTATTTACACTGTTCGGGGAGATTGTCATTGAGAGAGTCTGGATTATCCGGAAGGCCTCCCCATTCTGTTTTTGACCTAGCAAGACCGATTCTTTTTACATACAAAAATCGTAAGTTTTTCCATCCATCTCCCCAAGTATGTATCACTGCTTCACCAACTCTTGTACGATATGGGACAGAAATTTCTCTAAACTTTTTACCCAACCTTTTTTTCGCCAATATTTTTATTTCTTCCGAAAGTGGCATTCCATCATTTGTTGGCCTCATTTTTGGATCATCCATTATTGATTTTCTAAATACCCACATTCCTGTTTGTGAATCTTTTATCCCAGTCCAAAATAACATTCTAGATGTAACAGAAAGTACCCAATTGCCAAATCCATGTAAACCAGACATTGAACCGTCTTCAGAAAGTGTAAGTCTGTCACAACTTATGAAATCTAGATTATCTTCTAAAAGTGTATTTACTAATTCCGGAACCTTTTCAGCAGGATAGGTACAATCTGCATCCATGGTTACAATGATGTCTCCTTTGGCAACATCAAAGCCTGTTCGGTATGCTCTTCCATACCCTTTCCTTGGTTCTAAATGTACTCTAACTCCTTTTTCTAGAGCGATTGCACGGGTTTTATCCGAAGAATTGCCGTCTACTACCAATATCTCAAGAGACTCACAAAAATTCTTGGGAATCGCATCAATAGTCATTCCTATTGCTTTTTCTTCATTGTATGTTGGGAGAATAACAGTAACCGAAACTGGAAGGATTTTTTCTGAATCAGACAAACGCATACACCTCTATAATGAATGGGCGAAAAAATAATGATAAATCAAACCTCGCACTACAGGTATTTACTATATATTATTAGAAAATGTAGGGTAATGGTTGATAGGGGCCATATTATGGGGCTCATGAGGCTCAAATGCATATTGCTATGTTATCTGGTGAATACCCGCCAAGATGGGGGGGTATTGGAACTGTAGTTCACCATCTTGCAGGGGCATTAGCAGAAAGAGGTCATGATGTTACTGTCATAACTAGAAATTCAAAGGCCACAAAAATCAATCCAAGTCTAATACCCTCACAAAAAGGTGTTGAAGTAATAGAAGTGGGGTGGATTCCTCTACCCATGACATTCACTAGAAGTTACGGAAAACGTGCTATGAAAGAATTAATGAGATTACATATGAAAAAACCTGTTGACATAGTACATTTATTATGCCCCCTAGTTGCTTGGAATAAAAAACAATTTGGCCTTGTAAAATCTAAAGTGGCACCAATAATAGCAGTAATGAATGGTACTTGGATTGGCGAAAAAGAAGGTTTGAGGTTGGCAGCAAAAAACTCTGAGTCTGCAGTATGGAAAAACCCAAATGATCTTGCCATCCGATTAACTGCAAAACATTATGCAAAGTATGAACAAATTGCGATATCTGAAGCAAATTTAACTGTTTCAATTTCTGAATCTTGTAAAAAGGAACTCATGGAAGCTTACAAACCACCTGAAAATTGGAGAAATGAAGTTATTTTGTATGGAGTTGATGAAAAACAATTTTTCCCACTACACAATGATTGGGAGGAAGCACAACTTAATCATGAAAATACTCGTCAAAAATACGGTACTCCAGATGATGCCGCTCTAGAAGGAGAGGCAAATACCGAAACACCCCTTTTACTTGCTGTGGGACGGCTAGTGGCACGGAAAGGTTTCCAAACCCTCATTAGAGCAATGCCACAAATACTAACAGAATTACCTAAATCACATTTGGTAATTGTAGGTAGAGGGCATATGGCAAAAACTCTGAAAAAACAGGTCAAGACACTTGGAATTCAAAACAGTGTTACAATTGAAGCGGGGATGCCATTTGAAGAATTAACTCAACTTTACCGTTCATCAGATTTAGTAATATATCCATCCTACTATGAAGGACAAGGTTTAGTTCCACTTGAAGCAATGGCATCAGGAACATCTGTAGTAACTGTAAATCATGGACCATTGCCTGAAATGGTTGATTCTGAAGTGGGAGAAACATTTACTGCTGGAAACGAAAATGAATTAGCAAAAGTTGTGATTAATGAATTACAAGATCATGAATCAAGAGCTGAAAAAATCATAAACGGAAGGAAACGGGTTCTAAATTCATACACCTATGCAAATAATGCAGAATCGTATGAAATTCTCTACAATGAGTTAAGAAATAATGGTGCATAAATGATTTATTCAAAATAATCTATTATCCATCAAATTGATTGAGTGTGATGAGTTGGATTGTTCATGGTCGAAGAATCCGAGTTGATTGAAAACTTGGTCGAAAGTGCAAATGAAGAAATGAATATATTGCGTGAAAAAAGAGAATTAAATTTATCTTTGGCTGTAACTTCATTAGTTGTAGTTCTATTTATCATTCTAGCAGCTATATTTGGAGAATTAGATTACTTAATTGATGAAAATGGTAATTCCAATGTATTAGGAGACGGGTTGGATATTGAATGGAATGCTCCAATATTCATGCCAAGAGCACCTGAATGTATTGACCCAACGAATGGACAAGATTTACCAGAATATGGAATAGGTTATGAGCCAAGTCTATCAATGGACAGCAAAGGAAATCTATTCATTACTGCTCACAAAGATTTACGATGGGGTGGAGAAGGAAACCCCTTTGCACCTGTAATAGGGGGGGATCTTGATTTATGGTATGCATGTAGCGAAGGTGATCAAACATCTTGGGACTATTGGGCTTCATGGTTTTGGATTTCGAATGATGGAGGGCTTACTTGGGGACCTGGAGATAATTTTGATTCGACACCTGGGAGTATGTTGCAATCTCCTGTTGGCTCATTAACTGGTGGTGGTTCGGAGTGCCTAGGGGATGAAGGAGATATTGCAGTTGATTCTAATGACGTAATTTATTATCTAGATACAACATTGCAAGATAATTTTTGGCATGTGTTTACAGATGGTGGGAATACATATGAAACAGGTAGTATTTGCCAGCAAATGTGGACACAAGCACTTGATGATCGCCCATGGCTAACAGCACAAGGAGATGGGATTATCCATTATCTTGGCAATTCAGGAGCACCTCCTCCTGAATGTACTTTCGATAGTGGAAGATATTGGTATTATCATTCTGAAACAGGAGGGCCTCCCTTCACACAGTGTTACGCCATGCCAGGAGGGTGGTCTACAATTGTTGCAGAGCCACATGGTTCATACGTATATGTCGCACAAGAAAATGAGGATTCTGCAACAGGAACTGTGATTGTAAGAGTTAGTGATGATTATGGAAGAGGTACTGGGTTAACTGATGGTACTTGGCAAGAACCAGTAGTTGTAGGTGAAAGAAAGGGAAATCCACCTGAAGGGTATCCTGTAGTGAATACCAACAATAACGGAACTGTTGCTGTGGTATGGGCTGATTGTCCGAATGGAGATACTGGGGCATGGGAAATGAACATTGCAATTTCATATGACTATGGGACTAATTGGTCTACATGGAATGTAACACCATTTGATGCTGGAATAAGCATGTATCCTTTTGTATCGATAAGTGAAAATGATGTAGTAAGTATCTCATTTTATGGTATGGATTTCAATGATGATGAACTAGAAGGAGATTATGTTGAGGGTGAAAAATGGTATCTTTATGCGGGTGCACTATATCATCCTGAGGAAAATGATTCTTGGACATTTTCAATTGCAGATACATCTGATTGGGATGGCGATGGTGAACCTGATCCGTTACATACTGTTACAGCATACGAAGAATCTGAAAATGATGTTCATGCACTTCATGATTTCTTTGAAACAGTAATTAGTGCTGATGGTACGTGGATTGGGATTGCATACCAACAAAATATTGGCTTACATCCATTTGAAGAATATGAAGAACAACGATACATTAAATTCGTCAGTGGAGAAATAATATTGGAATAATAAGTGATTTATAATCAAATATGTGATTACCAATCAATCGCTTGTTTGATATGCGACTCTTTCTGCTCTCATCACATGGCAAGGGTAGCGCGCCCACTAATGATTTTGTGTTGCGCCGCATTTTTTGCTTGTTTATTGCCCACTGTAAGCGCAGATGATGATATGGCAAATGCCAATCTTTTAACAAGCGCAACATCTGCAAATGGATATGTATGTTATGATGATGGATGTAGCCCTACTGATGAAGTAGATTGGTGGAAAATATTTGCTTATACTGGAGATGCAATTAGTGTAGATGCTTCTGGCAATGGTAACAATATGAATATATTGTGCATCTCCGATGGTTGGGAAGCTAAAATTAAACTTACAGATTCATTAGGTAATACATTAGCAGGTGACAATACGTTTAGCGACGATGGGACGTCAACATCACTATCTTATAGCGTTCCATATGAAGATTGGTTTTACATTAGAATAAAAGGAATTGATACTTGGTGTCATGATGGTGTAGACTATTCTGTGACTGCAACATTGGATGCCAACTATAGAGATTCTGATAATGATGGTGTTATTGATACTGATGATGCATGTGATAATTCACCAGGTACTTCCACTGAGGATGTACAAGGATGTCCAGACGATGATGGAGATGGTTGGTCAAATGAAGGTGACGCGTTTCCCAATGAAGGTACACAGTGGCATGATTCAGATGGTGATGGATACGGAGACAATCAAAATGGGTATTTGCCTGATGATTGCCCTAATGAGGAAGATGATGCTAATTCACCTTCCACTGAAGATAGATTAGGTTGTCCAGATAGAGATAATGATGGATGGTCTGACCCAGATCCATGGGGAGAAAGTGGACCTATCTGGAATATTGCAGATGGTGCGGATGCCTACTGGGAAGAACCTACACAATGGAGAGATACTGATGGTGATGGATATGGAGATAACTGGGATGATACAAGATGGAACCTAACTCACGAATTCACCGGATTGGGTATTTGGGTTGAGGGTGCATACATGCAAGACGCATGTCCAGCAAGGGAGGGATATTCTACAGGAGATAGGCCAGGATGTCCAGATACCGATGGTGATTCATGGTCAGACCCGGATGGAAATTGGACGATTACAGATGGTGCAGATGCATTTCCAAGCGATGCCAGCCAGTGGCGAGATTCAGATAGTGATGGGTATGGAGACAATTACACGTGGACTCTTGATGAAGATGGATTTAGAGTAGAAAACGGTGATGCGTTCCCATTTAATCCTTCACAATGGAGTGATTCAGATAGTGATGGGTGGGGAGATAATCAAGATGGGGGTGCAACACAAGTTGATGCATTTCCTTTGGAACCAAGTCAATGGTCAGATATTGATGAAGATGGTTACGGAGATAATCAATCTGGATTTCAAGCAGATGCATGTCCTAATGATTGGGGACTTTCATTCCATGATAGATTTGGATGCTTAGATTCAGATTATGATGGATACTCCGATCCAGAACCACTAGGTGGATGGGCTGCTCATCCGATTGGATTTGCTGATGCTTTTCCATACGAAGAAAGCCAATGGTTTGACACGGATGGTGATGGATATGGAGATAATCAAACTGAAGGTGCGTGGCAACCAGATGGATGTGTATTGACTGCAGGTGAAAGTAGTCGTGATAGATGGGGGTGTCCCGATACAGATAGAGATGGAGCATCTGATCCAGACATTTCTTGGGAAGAACACCCAAGAGGGATGGGGGATGCATTTCCTGATGACATCACACAATGGGAAGATACAGATGGTGATGGGTATGGAGATAATCCCGTAGGAACAACTCCTGATTCTTGTAAAGATATACCTGGTACAAGCACTCAAGACAGATTTGGGTGCACGGATACAGATGGAGATAAATGGTCTGACCAAGGAGATGCATTTCCACATGACCCCACTCAACGATTAGATACTGATGGTGATGGGTGGGGTGATAATCAAAATGGCCATGAGCCAGATGCTTGTCCTTTCACAAAAGGTGATAGTTTACTCGACAGATTAGGATGTCCCGATACTGATTCCGATGGTTACTCTAATCCTGATGAAAATTGGTTAGCACATCCAGAGGGAGATGCTGACGCTTTTTCCTCAAATAGATTACAATGGTTTGATTCCGATGGTGATGGGTATGGAGACAACCCAATTGGTAATATGAGGGATGATTGCCCATTTGATGCTGGAATGTCGACCTTTGATTTCCAAGGTTGTCCCGACTCAAATAATGATGGATATTCAAACGATTATGGGGAAATAAGTGCTGCAATTACAATAATGGGTGATAACCCACTAGCATCATGGATTACATATGTATCTGCACTTATTCTATTTCTAATAGCGATAGGGATTACAAGAACCAAACAAGAGGTGCTTTATGATGAATAAGGGATGTTTTGTAATTATTAATTTGATTATGCTAATATTAGTTGCTATTCCATTAGAGTTGGTAAGTAACACTGCTGAAGCAGCAGGCCCTGGCCCTTCACTTCAATTTACAGAATATCGAGCTGATGTTCTGGATTTAAACAATGATGAGTTAATAGATTTAGTTAGAATTGTATATCTACTAGAAACCTCCAAAGAAAGTGAAGGAGCAAATGTAGAAGTTTATGCTGAAAATGGACATTTATCTGTGAGTCAATGGGATAATTCTACCGTGAATAAATCCAATCCTGAAACAAGAGCAATAGATATTGATGCTTGGAGCCAAGGTGAATATCATATTTGGCTAAAATTATATTCTCCGACTACTGGTCAAATGCTAGCAAACATCGATCTTGGTAAATTCTATCTCAGCATGGCTATGCTTGAGCCTCAATTATCAATTACTATGTTGAATTCTTTAGATTTACAAACTGGAGATGATTGTAAAGTAGCAACAGCATTTTCAGACCAAGTCGGACTAAGATATGATGTAATGGGAGAGGTGCAACTAAGTGGAACACCGTGGCTCGTTGAATATGATTCTGGCTTCTTTGATTGTAATGATTGGCCTGCAGGAGATTATGAACTAGATTTATTCTACCGAAATGATTTAGGATATATCTTAAACAGTAATTTGAGTTTTACAATAAAAAATAGGGACGCTCCTCAATTTACATTGAATATCACAGGTAATCTTGATGACATGGGTTCATTTTGTGAAGTTGTTGTGAACCCAATAAACAAAAATGATGATTTTTCTGATTTCAAATATGAATGGTCAATTGTGCCTGAAAGAGAACTTGGAAATGTTTCTGAAATAGATTGTACTTTTTGGGAGCCGGGTGTCCATAGAATTATTCTCACAATAACTGACAACATGAATATCAGAGCTACGCAAGGTTACAATTTAGTTAGATTACCACCTATCGGTGGAAACTCTACCTTTATTGCTAATGAAACTGAAATGTCTGCATGGCCTACTCGAAGTAGTGGAGTTGTTGATTCGGGAATCATGGGATATGGAATCACAAGTGTCAGTCTAATCATATTCTTTTTATTATCAGTGATTATTCTCAAAAGATTCGGCAATAAAACAGCAAAAGAAGAAGAATTTGAGGGGCCTCCTGATGCAGATGGTTTGCCCACATTTTTAGATGATGAAGGGCATCAATGGAGACGCCATCCTGATGGTCAAGTCGATTGGTGGGATTCAAAGATTGGGCAATGGGTTCCATTTCAATAATTATCTTTGAATAAAAAGTGCTAATCTCCCCGTTAAGATTCTTGCATCAATTTTTCCACCAATTGATTCATTATGTAAGCCTGCAGTAGAAAAATCTAATTCCATATCTTCTACATTCCATTTCGTACCCACAATAGATAGCCCTGTACATTTTTCCAAAGCAAAAGCAGAAATAATCTTCTTTTCAGGAACAACCAAAGATACGCTATCTCCCTGACCTAATATGTGAATCACAAAATCATATAGATGAATTTTCAATTTGATATCGATGTTTGCTTCTACGATTGCAGCATATGTTCCAAGAATGTGATCACTGCGACCATTTTCCACTCCAATCAATGTTATGGAAGAAAAATTTTGTGTATCACACCATTTGAGTGCTTTTACCAAATCTGATTCTGATTGAGAAGAAATAATGATTTCTTTTAATGACTTGTAATCATAGTTGGAATGCACTTCCGAATCCATATCTCCAATAACAAAATCTGGTACCTTCTTAATTGCAAATAGGTGTTTAGATCCTCCGTCTATTGCAATCAAACAATCACAATCCTCACATAGAGTTTTTAGAAATTTCTTAGAAAATATTTCTCCGTTAGCGATTAGCAATGCAGATTTAGAACCCAAGATTTCAACGCCCCTCGCACATTTGCAAACCTTACCAAGTATTAATGTGATTAAATATATTGTTTATCGTATTACTAAACTCAAAATTTATGCATATACTCAAGAGGGTTCGTGAATTAGCAGGGAGTGAACGGAGTATCGTGCAATATGCCAGAAGAAGAACTAGAGGGGGCTGCGCTTCCAGAAGGAATCTTAGTTGATGAAACATCTGCATATTTTGGTATCACGCAATCTAGTAACCTTCTAATGGAGCTTGAACAAATAGACAAAGTTTCAGCAATGAATATTGTACTACAAAAATTAGGAAACAGTTTGTTAGTTGAAAAATTTAATCTTGATGAACTGGTGGAATTACTAAATGTAGAAGGGGGAGAGATATACTATTTATTATCGGGAACATTTGGTATTATGGAGACAATTTCACCCTTACAAAACTATATTGATTTGAATAAAGCAACAATTCCTGATGAAGACATAACTTATTTGCAGATATTAACAGACCCACTAAATATATTGAAAATAATGTCAGTTGGTTACATCATAGGAAAAGAACAAGAAGTTGCAGGCTACTCCGAAAAATTAAATGCGATCATGAATAACTCTGCACAAAATACATCAATATTAGTTTCAATTGCAAAACAACTTTTAGAAATATTTTCAATGAATAAAGAAGGAATTAATCTAACACCAATTAATGAATTGAGCGGGGGACCCTCATCACCACATATTACGAGCAGTAGACAGATTGTTTCCTCCACAATAAATGAAAGTGAAATGATAGAAGAAGAAACATTCCAACAACCAGTATCACTAGAAGTAACAACTACTTTTGAAACAGAATTAAAAGCAACAAATTTGTTGTCTGAGCCGATTCCATTAGTGGAACCAACAGTGCCTGCAATGCCAGAGCCAGTTCCACTAATAGAACCAACAAAATCTGAGATTGAAGCGATGGAACAGAGTCAGATTCAAACCGAAATTCCAGAAGAAAACAATGAAGAAATATTACCTGAAATTGAACAAAGAGTTATTTCTCCAATTAGAAAGCCGATTGCTCCAAAAATTGAAGAAGAAAATGTGCCAATTCACGCCCCTGCGCCCCTTAATAAAATTGATATTGGTGCTGCAAAACCTCAAACAAAAATAAAATTGACAATTGAAAGTGGAGTTAATTGCCCAAGGTGTGAAATTGGAGTGTACACAAATTGGAAGCATTGCCCTGTATGTGGTTCTCAAATTTCGAATAATTCTAGATCAGCAAATTACCCTCTTTCATAACTTTTAATGTGTCCACAGAAACATTAGGAGATTCAACAACACCACTTATCAGTATACCTGATTTAATATTACCTCCAATTGAGGTATTGTCCCCTATTGCAAAATAGCAAGTTCCTAATGCTTTCTCGTCCTCCAACACATTACCAACAAGTTTAGCCTTTGGGTTTATTCCAAAACCAAATTGAGCAACATTCCAAACATTCCTCATATCCTTTTGTTTTAATTTTGAAGCTGCTGATTCAAATATTTTCCTAATTTTGTCTGCCTCCTCTCCACCCGTCATTTCAACTACAAATCCATTTTCAACTTTCATTACTAATGGCTCAGTAAGTAGTATTGAATCAAAACTTCCATCTACAACAATAGTACCATTCATTGTACTCTCTTTTGGCATAATGAAAATTTTTCCTGCAGGTAAGTTTGTAACCATTCCTGGACGATTGCAAATTCCACTATCTTCCTTAATCCATTTCTTAGAATCTATTTCGAAACTTACATCAGTTCCATTTTTTGTAGAAACATTAACGATTCTGCGTCGTTTCAATTTATCAGTGATTCGTGTAATATCTTTCTTTATTTCAATAAAATTAGCAGTAATTGCACCTCTTGCATACATATCCAAATTAATATTTGGCATAGTAGCAACTCTTGCTCCCTCTTTACATGCTGAAAAGCAAGCCCTAGTATGGGTAATACTAAATTTAGTGGGAGCAATAATTACATTTTGGTGCCGCATCAATTCTGCAACTGTCTCTGGTGGTTCCTCACCATGATATTTGGTCATTGGCATTACAATCAATAATACTCGATGTGATATCTTGCTAGCTATATTATGCAATGATTGCCCAATAGCAATAGTTGATGAATCAGCAATAATCAATACACTTTCGTGCCTTCTTATTTCCATACAGATATTACAAACAATTTTTGATGATTCTGTCAGTAAATCTTCCAAATTACTTCCATCAATACCTTGTTCTTTTTCACCCTTAGGTTTTGATTTATTGGATGCTGATTTAACTGTTTTAGAACCCTCTTCCTTTCTGCCCACGGAAGGGCGAGTTAGTAACTAAACTTCAAGAATTACCTTTATTGAGTAATGATGATACTTAATTATGGGAAAGTAGTGATTAAGGATTAGTACTTGATGGAAGGCTTTATGGGGACAGAACAGACATACGATGATTTAATTACAGAAATTCGAGAAATAGAAATTATGTCTCAAATTTCGAGTTTATTGTCATGGGACCAAGAAGTGATTATGCCTGAAGATGGTAAGGCATTAAGAGCAGAACAATTAGCATGGGTTTCTAAAACAATCCATGAAAAAATATCAAATTCAAAAATTGGTGAAATGTTGGATGAGTTGGATACAAAAGAAGATCTTACTCAAATTCAAACAGCAAATATCAGATTAATTCGTGAACAATACGATAAGGCAACAAAAAAACCTTCTTGGTTTGTCGAAGAATTAGCACGGCATAGTTCTAAAAGTTTACACAGCTGGCAAAAAGCACGTGCAAATGATGATTTTTCAATTTTCAGAGATGATTTAGCAAAAATGATTGAACTTAATCGACAACTCGCCGATTTTCTTGGATGGGAAAATAATAGATATGATGCACTTCTTGATATTTATGAAACGGGTTTAACTGTTGAACAAGTAGATCCTCTGTTTGAAGGTTTACGTGAATCAATAGTTCCGTTAGTAAAAAGTGTTACAGAAAAAGCTGAACAAAAAAAAGATAAATGGATAGAAGAGAATACTTTTCCAATAGAATCTCAAGAAAGTATTTCACAATTTGTTGCTGAAGCACTAGGTTTCAATTTTAATGCGGGTAGAAGGGATATGTCAACACATCCATTTTGTGGGGGCAATGGCCCAGATGATGTAAGATGGACTACAAGATATGATGAAAATGAACCATTTGGTTCATTATATGGTTCAATGCATGAAGTGGGTCATGCACTATACGAACAAGGTAGACCGCGTGATTTAGATTTACAACCTGCAGGGCATGCTGTATCATTGGGTATACACGAAAGTCAAAGTCGACTATGGGAAAACCAGATCGGTAGATCGCTAGAATTTTGCGAATGGATACTGCCCCTTTGGAAGAAAGAGTTCCCCCATATGTCAGATATTACAACTGAACAATTTTGGAGAGCAGTAAATCGAACCGAACCGAGCCTCATTCGTGTTGAAGCTGATGAAGCTACTTACAATCTTCATATAATGATTAGATATGAGATCGAGAAGAAACTCATCAACGGTGATCTTGAGGTAGATGACCTGCCAGACGCCTGGAATGACGCCTACGAAGCTTATCTGGGAATCAGATCCCCAAACAATACACTAGGCGTATTGCAAGATGTCCATTGGTCCATGGGAGCAATTGGATACTTCCCTACCTATACACTAGGCAACCTCTACGCAGCACAATTGCTGGAAACTGCGAGAAATGAACTCAGTAATCTTGAAGATCAGGTACGTCAGGGTGAATTCTCACACCTCCTAGATTGGATGCGTAAACACATCCATGCTAAGGGTAGTATACTCAAGCCTGAAGATCTAATCCTAGAGGTTACGGGCAAGTTACCTAGCCCAGAACCTTTCGTGAGTTATCTTCGCAGTAAGTTGGAAACACTTTATGCGATCTGAAAACATAGAACCTTACGTGAAACCAAAGAGCCTTACGGCCATAGGTTTGCACAGCAGTTTCTAGCTGTGTTCAGACTACACTATGTCTATTCTTCTTCGTAGACTTGGTCCCAGAACATAGCCGCAGCGGCACATCCGACTATTGGACCAAGCCAATACATCCAAAATGTTCCGCCAGACAAGTTACCTACATGTAGGGCACCTGCAAGGTGTGTTCCTGGGTTCATAGCAAAGTCACCAACCATTAGCATTAGTGCTGCCATCAAACCTACTCCAAAACCAGCAATTCCGGGTGTTGTACCCTTGTTTACTGTAGCCAGCCAAGTTAGCATGAGCAAGAAACCCATGATCGCTTCTCCAGCTAAAACATACCATACTGAAGCACCAGCACTGTTATCCTGTACACCTGGCATACTACCATCTAGTACATTCACCAATACTACCATTCCTGCTAGAGCTCCCATACATTGTACCACAATGTACCAAAAGCCAGTTTGGTTGTCCATTTTCTTCATTGCCACCATACCCAGAGTTATTGCTGGGTTAAGATGGGCTCCCGATGTATTCATCGTCAAGGTAACCATCATTGCATATGCAAGTCCAAAGGCAAGTGCGCCTTCGAAGTTGTCCATGCCAGACATAGCGCCCATACCTATGAGCACTAATACCATTGTTCCGAGGAACTCTGATGCTACCTTATCTGTATCTACTTTTACTTCAGCCATTTTTTCCACATCCATATTTTTTTTTTAACTCTCTTAGAGTCAATCCCGCTTTTCGGTGGAGGTTATGAAGGCTACTGTATAAAATTGGCTAAAAAATGCGATTTGGGGTGTTTTTTACTTTTTCCGGTTACGATAATGACACTAAGTGTTACAAAAAACACCTAAATTCGATAAAATGTGCCTTAGCACTGTAAAAAGCGCTAATTTTCGTATTTTTAAAATGCAGCCTGACGGCTATTGGCATGGTCTAACGTTTCGCAGTCTCGGGGCTCTATTCGTCGTCGCCGCTGCCTGTCATGCTGTCCATCATTTCAGTTAGTTGATCTCTCATTTCTTGCAAGGCTGCCGAAACATCTGTTGTTTCTTGTAGCATACCGCCAGCTGCGTCGCTGTCTATGCTTAGGCCTAGCAGAACTAAGAAAACACCCAACATTGAAATTGTCAATGCCAGCATTGCCATTCCCACTGTATTATGGGTTAGGCTATCCATCGTTAATCCTTGAACGAGTAGCCAAATTATTCCTATGGCAAACACGCCCATTCCAACTTTTACTTGGTTGTTTTTCAAAAGGTCGTCCATTTATTCCACCTAGCCTCCAAGGAGAGAGGGTAGATGATATACTTATTCATAGGGTATTATTAGTATATTGAACATATATTATTCTATTTACTCGTCAAATGCCATTATTTGACATAATTAGAGGGTCTCCCACAATTTCAGCATTTGCTAATATCAATCCTTTGTGTTTTTTACCTACAGGACGCTCAAATATTGGTATTCCTGAAACTATTGTAATCTGTGGCCAGCCAACTAATTCCTTCCCTACAAATGGACTCCATCCTACTTTTGTCCAACAATTACTGTCTTTTACTTGATGTGGAGTATGCATATCCACAAGTACCAAATCTGCATCAAAGCCTATTTCCAACTTCCCCTTCTTATTGATATTATAACATTCTGCGGGATTAGTACACATCCAACGTACTACATCTTCTATCGTACATCGTCCTTCACTTGCATGAGTAAGCATCACAGGAAGTGAAGTTTCAATTCCTGGCATACCTGCTGGTGCATCAAACCAACTCGATTCCTTAGATGCTAAAGTATGGGGTGCGTGATCTGTAACAACACATTGTATTGTACCATCATGTAACTTTTCCCATAATGTTTCTCTGTCCTCTGAATACCTAAGAGGTGGGTTCATTTTCAGCCTAGCACCTAACTTGTCTATGTCGTCCTGATCAAATGTCAATTGTTGTGGCAATGTTTCAGTGGTAACTAATTCTCCTGTTTTTCCAGTAAGCCAATTTGCTTCTAAAGCGCTTGTTAAATGAAGTACGTGTAATCTATGGCTATATTCTTCTGCCAAATTCACTGCTCTTTTTGTTGCTATCAATGCAGTTTCATCATCTCGCCATTCTACGTGTGCTGCAACATCTCTCCGATGTTTATAATCATCCCATCTATTCCTAAGGGTGATCTCATCTTCAGCATGTACTGCAATCAGCCCCCCTGTATTTGCTAAAGTGCTTCTCAACGGTTCCTCCTCATGTACCAACAAATCGCCTGTACTAGATGCCATGAATACTTTTATTCCGCAAATCCCATCAATTGGTTTTGGGTTTTCAGGTGTCCCCACTGCTTTTTGTAATTCTGAAATATTATTATTAGTTGCACCCATAAAAAAGCCGAAATTTGTTATGCATGACTTTTTTGCTGTTGAAATTTTTTGATGCATCAAATCTACTTTTGTAATGGATGGATTATTGTTTGGCATATCTAAAAATGATGTTACTCCACCTGTGGCACCCGCGATAGAGCCTGTCGCCAAAGTCTCCTTATTTGGCTGTCCTGGGTCTCTAAAATGCACATGTGAATCAACTATTCCAGGCAATAAATGTAATCCCTCCGCATTAATAATAACTTCTTCTTCATCTAAAATTGGAGCTCCTCCTCCAGGGAATATCCCTGTTATTTTTCCACCCTCTACTCTTAAATCTCCTACTACGGACTTATTTGGAAGAACCATTGTTGCGGATTTAATTAGCATGGTATTACTTTTCATTTTCTACCACTGGAGTATGCGAGGATGAAGAATCCCATAAGTTTTCATTGTGACAAAACAAAAAGTGATGACGTACTGAGGGTGTTATAGCCGGAGTAGATAGGATATGGATAATTTCAATTTCTATGGGGAAGTAATAGAACCGGGCAATCGGTTAATTACATCAATTTCGATTGGAGAAGACCCCTTAGGAAGGGTTTTGGAAATCCCAGTACATATCATACATGGAGTAAAGCCTGGTCCTGTCTTAGCAATTACTGCCGCAATACATGGTGACGAGTTAAATGGAATGAGTATTATTCACCACCTAGCATATGGTGATGACCATATTTCAGAGACTAAGGACGATAGATTAGATCCTGAAAAAATGAGGGGCACCACTATAATGCTACCAATGTCAAACCCAGAAGGTGTTTTGCTTGGTACACGAGAGACTCCCGATGGAAGAGATATGAATAGAATATTTCCAGGTAAAGAAGGGGGTAATCAGGCACAAAGGATTGCATATATCATTTTTGAAGCAATTACAAAATATGCTGATTACTTAATTGATATACACACAGCACCTTGGACTAGAGATAACATTCCACATGTTAGAGCTGATTTTGAGAATAAAGAGTGCAAGATATTAGCGCGAGCATTTGGTTCACCAATAGTTCTTCATTCTACAGGAGTGCATGGCACCTTGAGAAAAGAAGCAACTGATGCTGGTTGCCCTACAATACTACTGGAAACAGGTACATCCAATTCATTCAAAATAGAAAATGTTAGGTTAGGTGTAAAGGGTATTCTAAATTCAATGTCTTTTCTAAAAATGATTGATAAAGAAATTGTTGAACCAGAATATAGAGTATTGGTAAAAAAATCAAGATGGATTCGCTCTCCACGTGGTGGGTTACTTCATGTCCTAGTAAATGGTGGTGATTTAGTATACAAAGGACAAGTTGTAGCACATATTACTGATCCATTTGGTTCTAAAGTTAGTGATATTACTTCATCTTGTACCGGTTTAGTGGTTGGATTAGCCACAAGACCATTGGTTAGAAGTGGAGATCCATTGTTACATGTTGTTGTGGTTAACAAATCACTACAAAGAATTGAAGAGGCACTTTCAGCAAAAGATACTACATCCCAAGAATATGTGGAAGAAGTAGTTGATGACACTGAAGGTCAGAATTTGGATTCAGTAATGTTTTCATACAGTTCACTATGGGAAAATAATAATCAATCTTAGTTTTGGTGGAAGGATGAACAATAATAATTTTGAAGGTGGATTAGAAGATTCAATCGGTGATTTTTGTAGATTCGGAATACTAACTGTTTCTGATAGGGCTAAAAGCGGTGAATACCTTGATGAAAGTGGTCCTGCAATTGTACAATTTTTACATGAAGGAATCGAATCGTCTTGGAAATGTGAATATCGGTGTGTACCTGATGAAACGTCCCTGATTGAAAGTGCATTAGTTGAAATGATTGATGTTCTCAGTTGCAGTGTTATAATTACAACGGGAGGCACTGGTCCAGCAAAAAGAGATGTCACTCCAGAAGCTACAGAAAATGTTTGTGAAAAAATATTACCGGGATTTGGGGAATTAATGAGGACGATTTCGTTGAAATATGTACCTACTGCAATCCTAAGTAGACAAACAGCGGGGACTAGAGGGTCTGCATTAATTCTAAATTTACCTGGTAGACCTAAAGCAATTAGAGAAACGATAGATGAAATTTTCAAATCGGTTCCATATTGTGTAGATTTGATAGGTGGCCCATATATTGAAACAAACAAAAATGTTGTTGAAGCATTTAGGCCTAACTCTGCCTTAAGAATTCAGAATTAACTCAATGATATTTTTGCTTAATTTCTGAGTGGAATAAATCATACATGGTGTCTTCAAATAAATCTGTTTGGCGCCTAGATTTTGTAGAGCGCATATGAAGAATTGCCATTCCAATAAATGCTGCAATAGCAATAGGAATTATTGCTTCAAGTTTGTATTTGTGCATTACAGTTACAATACCTTCTGCAGTATATGCCCAGGTTATCGAGGCTGCTGCGCCTCCAACAAAACAAGCCCATAGTACACGCATAAATTTCATACGCGAAAGTAAACCTAACATGGCACCAACCAAAACCCCTGAAGCCATGAACGGAATCCAAACGAAAACAATTAATCCCCAAAAGCCCCATTTATTTATGAATTCACGTTTTTCATTCGCTGTATACTCAACTGTAGAAAGAACATCTCCAAAGAACTTCGTTTGAAGTACACGCCCAGCCCAACCATCCTGGCGAGCAACCGCAGCAACTCGTCTAGATCCTGATTTTTTAGAGGCGGATTGTTCTATTCGTCCTGCTTGAGATTTATCTGCTATTGTTGCCACTTCATTTCTTGCATGAACTATGAGTTCTCTCCCATTGAGCATGTTCTCGATTTGAGAGTTTAGATGATCCCTAATACTTTGTTCCACATCTTCTTGACTAGATTTGAAACGGAAAAATGCTAATCTTTGGGTAGGCTTGTAATTTACTCTAACAAATACTGCCTGTTCATCTGATAACACTGCTGTCCCCCTGTCAACCATATCACTTGACTCAAAATAGGTATCCAATGCTTCTCTAACCACGTCTTCAATTCTTGAAAGGTGGTGTAGATCTTTGAAAAAGTCTGAATAATCTTCAACAACCTTGATGCCATCTTCGTTTTCTCCAGAAAAAGTGCCGGTAAGATGTTCGAAATCGACTCCATCTGAACTCCTTACATCTTTGACCACTAATTGAACTGGTTTGTAAACATGAAATATCGAAAATTCATCCAGTATACCTTTCAACACTGAACCGCGAACATCAGATTCAGCAACAATTGTAGATTCAGTATTCTCATAAGCAACGAATACATCTACAGATAATTCCCTTTCAGAGTACTGGAATGTATCCCAATCCATTGTTATTTTCAATTTACTTGCAGTTCTAAGCACACTTCTGCGTACTACTCTTTCGATATGGCTATGTGTTAACATATCATCAGAATCTTGATGATAAACTTTGTACAATAAGGGATATAATACAAACAAAGTTATTCCTGAAAGTGAGAGTGAAATAAAAGCCATCCACCATGCTGGTACCCCTGCAGAGCCTCCTGTCAGCATTGCAGTCTCTCTTCCACCACCTAATTCTGCACCCATAAGTGCCCATCCCCAATTACCCAAATCATTAGCATTCCAACAAGTGCGCGGACCAAAATCACTCACAGACATATGAGTGGAAGGTGTTTTATCACTCCAAGGTAATTTCCCACCTTCTTCTGTGCTTTGTTCATAAAACATATAATCCGAAGCTATTGACTCTGTGCCATTTATTTTGAATAAATACACCTCTATTTTGTATAATCCGTCTGCCCAAGTATCATTGTATTCAATATGTCCAACTCCCGTAGTATTGAATACAGCGTCTTCTAAAGTGATTTTATTTCCGATATCAAAATCAATTGATTGTGCGCCTTCTTCTGTATAAGTATAAAGATCCCACCTCAATTCAAGTTCGTCGTCAACTGGATCAAAATTGTAACCATCAACAGTAATTCTGTGATTATCATTATCTGCATAAACATTCAACCAGGGATTTGCTCCATTGTCTTCGCACTCACTGCCTGTATCAAGTACTGTAGTCGATAATTTTTGATCTATTACTGTAGAGTTTCCTAAAATACCTGCAGACATTCCAAACAATAGCGCAAAGAAAATTGCACCAAATCCAACACCTGCCAATAGTGAATAATCTTCTACTGCATTGGGGAATTTTCTTTTCTCACCCGATGTTCTTCTTGCACGAATTCGTTCCAAATCTTTGTCTACTTTATCTATTACTTTCTCAACATATTCGTCAGGATCTATTTTTCCATCTCCGTCGACGTCAACGTGTAATTGGTCTTCTTCTTGCAATGTTTCCATATCATCACTATTTGCAAGGTTACCTTCCTCCCCTGAAACTACAGATAAATCTGAATTTATTTCAGTTTTATCCGCTGACATAGTTCATCCCAGACCGGCACACCTCATATGATTTGGGATGCAAGCAAATTATTTGTAAAAGTGCATATGAAAATTAAGAGGGTGTTATTTCCGTCACTCTACCAATGATTCTTGGAGTAGTATCCAATTGATTCAAAAGTGCCCAGTTTGTCCCATTCTTGCGAAATAAAAGTGGGGCATCCCAAATAATTAACATTTTTGACCCTTCGATTTTTTCGATGCGTCCAACAATAAATTGTAAATCCAATGAAATATGAATTACATCTCCAACATTAAATTTCCTTTTTTGGAATGGGCTCTTCTCAAGATTAACCCATGTCTTATTTGAAGAATGAAGTGGATGGTTAACTGATGATGTGTCTTTTTTGTCACTTTGTGGATTATGAACTATTATGGTTCCAGCACCTAACCACTCTTCTTTTGCATTACGCATTGCTATTCCAACTCTATCTCCTGCAACTGCTTGTTGTACATCATCATCCATTACTTGTAATGATTTAGCATTTGCAATACCATTACTTGGTAAAGTTAACACTTCATCATGCACACTAATTGTTCCTTGCTGGACATAACCTATTGCCACAATCCCAATTCCTTTAACATTGAAAAATTGGTCTACTGGAATAATTAATCCTAATTTGCCCTCTAACTCTAATGAAGACAGTGATTCCTCGAGAATTTGAAGTAATAGACCTCTGAGTTCCTTACCATCAAAACCTGCTTTTTTCCAATTTGTTAAACCGGCTTGTTTGATTAAACTCTCTACCTGTTCTTCATCAATCCACTCTCCCTCTCTAGGATTAATCACAAAAATCCCGTCCTCAATGTTTGATGAAGCAAATGCAACCAAGGTTTCTCCAAAAGTAGCATCAATAGCATTAACCTCAATAATTCCTGCACGCGCCACACTTAATGCACTCAGTAAAGGTCGTAATTTCTCGGGAAACTTTGAGGGGCGAATGAGTGAAATTATTCTTTGACTACCATCACTAGCACTTTCCTTGTGAACATAAGTATGTACATCACGCTGATCTGATAATTTGGCAATTTCTTTAGCGAATGAATCTGAACCTATCATGGCCACATTTAGTACTGGCATAAAAAGTCCGAGATGCATTAACTTGTTAGTATAGTGGATTGTTAATTGGGTTTGCCCATCCTTATTTCAATCATTGATATTTGGCTAAACACTCACTTGCGATGAAATTATTTAGTGTTCATTTATTCGATTATCATGGATGACCACATTCAACCTATGCGTTTACGAAGCCTGATATTGACCACCCTAATGCTCACAACATCGTTAGCAATGATGTTTGCGGCTCCGATAACGGCCGATTCTGGGCACTCCACGGGTAATGAAGAAGTACACGTTTCTATAACTGGTGACGATGAATATTTCGATAGGGGTTCACAATTTACAGTGTCAGTTACTTCATCTAATCTCGATTCTGCCACTGAATATACCCTAGACTGGCAACTATGTGCTGCAGACCCTTATTGGGAGTGGGATGACGATCTTCAACAAGATATAATCGCCCATGAATGTTATGGAGATTATATTGATACCGATACCTCGTTATCGGGCACAATAGATTTAGGCTCCGGAAATAATGCCGTTCAACTATCTACCTTCACCTTTGATGATCCAGGTATATTTGAGGAATGGGTGGATGGTAATGGGGATTGGGTAATGGGTGGACTACGCAATGGTACATATGTAATCGAGGTTGAGTTGAATATACAAGGTGTGCACCTTACTGACAATTTTTCTGACGCTTTCACAATGGGAGGACATCTCCTAGAGGAGTCAGAGATAGTTGATTCTGACAACATCCTGATTTCGCAAACAGTCTCCCCAGTTCTCACGATTGGATTTGATCATGAGTTAAGATATCATTTGACCTATGATGTCAATTGTGGATTGTACGAAGATGGAGTAGCAACAGTAGTAGATACAGATTCAAGTCTTGATTTGACAGATTGGCATGAATGGATTGATGTCGGAGATATGCAACTACAGCCGAACAACGGCGGCACTCATCACATCGAGTGTGCTGTGCATCGTGATGCTGATGGTACTTTGATGGGGAGATTAATCGGCAATGATTTCGATGTCGTTGATGCTGATGTTACCGGTGAGGAGGAGCTAATAGTTTCTGGATCATCACAATATTATGACAGGTCTACTACATCAACAACCACTCAGGTTACTCTTTCAGTAGAGTTGACTGACTTGTATGTTGGCACCGAATATACCCTAGACTGGCAACTATGTGCTGCAGACCCTTATTGGGAGTGGGATGACGATCTTCAACAAGATATAATCGCCCATGAATGTTATGGAGATTATATTGATACCGATACCTCGTTATCGGGCACAATAGATTTAGGCTCCGGAAATAATGCCGTTCAACTATCTACCTTCACCTTTGATGATCCAGGTATATTTGAGGAATGGGTGGATGGTAATGGGGATTGGGTAATGGGTGGACTACGCAATGGTACATATGTAATCGAGGTTGAGTTGAATATACAAGGTGTGCACCTTACTGACAATTTTTCTGACGCTTTCACAATGGGAGGACATCTCCTAGAGGAGTCAGAGATAGTTGATTCTGACAACATCCTGATTTCGCAAACAGTCTCCCCAGTTCTCACGATTGGATTTGATCATGAGTTAAGATATCATTTGACCTATGATGTCAATTGTGGATTGTACGAAGATGGAGTAGCAACAGTAGTAGATACAGATTCAAGTCTTGATTTGACAGATTGGCATGAATGGATTGATGTCGGAGATATGCAACTACAGCCGAACAACGGCGGCACTCATCACATCGAGTGTGCTGTGCATCGTGATGCTGATGGTACTTTGATGGGGAGATTAATCGGCAATGATTTCGATGTCATTGATGATACTAGCAATCAGGATGATGCAACCATCGCTGTTTCTCATGCAATCGACTCCGTCGAGGGTTGGGCTACTGTCACCATTATAGCCAGTGATCTTGATGCTGGTCAAGCCTACAGTTTGATCTGGGATGTCGGTGACAACAGCATGATTCCTCCTGTTGATATGGACGATGGCCATTATGAGTGGGTCGAAGGCACCGACGGCACTGAAATTCACGTAATCGAATTCCGCGCTCTTAGTGATTCGACAGATGCTTGCTTCTCGGTAACCTTCTTCGCAGGTGAGGATGTCTTACAAACCGAGTATGCTATTTGCTGGAATCAATTATCGATCTCTGATGTAGATCAAGATGGTGTGCACGATAAGGACGATGAGTGTGTAGGCACACCAATCGGTACCCCCAACGTTCAAGCAAATGGTTGTTCAGATACTGACGCTGATGGCTGGCCCGACACAGACGAAATCGCCTGTGGTACTTCTGTATCAGATGGAACCGATATGCCGGTCGATACCGATAACGATGAATTATGCGATGCTATTGATGATGATGATGATAATGATGGGGTCCTTGATTTGGTCGAACTCGCTAGTGGAACTAATCCATTCGATGCGAATTCGAAGCCTGCAAATTTATTGCCAACCTGTGGTGTGCATTACACTCTTGAAGTTGATGGAATACCTGATACGATTACCGGTACTGCAGTGATTCCTGCTCTTTCAGCCACCGCAGCAGCCGCTGCATCTTCAGGAAGCGGTCAAACGGTAACTATTCCCGCAGGTAATTATTACATCATCGTGGTCTGTGAAGATCCAGATGGTGATGATATCACTGTAACGGTTAACGATGTTACAGTAGGACCACTATCGGGAGTTGTCAAAGCAGGTGCGATTATCGAGATTGGACCCGATGTTGCTGAAACAGTAGATGTAACAATCACTTGGACCGACGGCACAGATACTGCTACTAGCACCGTTACAGTAAATCTTGATGGTTCAGCTCAAGTTCCTTCATCCTCAGGTCAGGTTCCTGGCTTTACTATGAGTTTTGGTTTGGTGGCTATGCTCTCAGCAGCCTTTTTGTTTTCAAGAAGAAAAGAGTGATTTGTGGTGCAGGGGGCAGGTTTTGAACCTGCGAACTCCTAGAGACTGGGACCTAAACCCAGCGCCTTTGACCAAGCTTGGCTACCCCTGCGTTGACCGGCTCACAACGATTTACATCATAACGGTTCCATTTTCTAATTTGGAGTAATAATATATCTAAACCAGCCAAAATGGTGGTAAGTACCATAACCATAAGCAATTGACAAGCATTTGGTTGCGATGACAAAAATAGGTATTTTTGGTTTGGGAAATTGGGGGACTGCTCTAGCAAAAATTTGGATAGAGGAGGGTCATACAGTAAGTGGATGGACCATCGAGCAAGAAGTGTATGAGTCAATAACAATGAATGATATAAATAAAAAATATTTAGGAAAGCATTCAGTTAAGGGCCTTAATGTTACAATGCACTTAGATGAGTGTTTGGATGCTTGTGAAATTGTTGTATTAGCATTACCTTCTTCGGTAATATTAGATGTTGTCAATGAGATGATTCCATTGTTAAAGCAAAGACACGTGTTACTTGATCTAGCTAAGGGTTTGGCTCCAGGTGATTCCTTGATTTCAGATTCAATAAAAAATATGCTAAGAGACTCTGAGATGTATAATTCTGTTGCAGTTCTTACTGGACCAACAATAGCCCCTGAAGTTGCAGATGGGGTAATTACTAACGCATTACTTGCATCTGAGGACCATACTATTGCCGAAAGATTAGCAGAAAGGTTGTCAACTTCATCATTGAATTTACATCCAGCCAATGACCCACATGGAGCCGAATTATGGGGGGCATTCAAGAATGTTGTAGCTTTGGCTTGTGGAATTGTTGATGGATTAAAAGAAGTTGGAAATTTAGGTGGTGATAACTTGAAAGCTGCAATATTTACTGCAGGATTTGCTGAAGGATGTAGGCTACTACCTGAGATGGGAGCAAGTGCTGCAACAGCTTTTGGCCCTGCGGGTATGGGGGACTTATTTGTGACTGCAACCTCACCACATGGAAGAAATAGGAGAATGGGGGAAAAATTAGGTAAAGGTATTTCTCTAAAAGATGCTTTAGATGAAATGGTAATGGTTGCAGAAGGCGTTAGAGCCGCAAGAATGTTTCAGAAAAGGGCCGCTGAAATGGAAATTGATGTTGAATTTGTAAGTACCTTAGTGCTATTGCTTGATGATGAAATAGATGCTGAGGAGTGTGTTAGGCGAATGGTTTGTCTTTGACATTTTAGCGGTGGGTCTTTTTACCTAACGCCTCTGGTTAGTAGCGTTACGAATGGCTGAAGAGGATTTAACTGCATTTGAAAACCGCCTCCTAGAATGGCTAATCCAATCAGACTTTGAAGAGGTCCCTTGGTCTAGTGATAGGGCTGCTGAGGCGTTCAAAGTTAGTGTAGAGGAAATTAGAGAGGGTATCGCAGCCCTAACTAAAAAAG
>CAYSJV010000015.1:0-26138 GCA_964431435.1 uncultured Candidatus Poseidoniales archaeon | reverse complement strand
CCTAAATCAAGTTGGTTGGAATGGGAAAGAGATACTAGAGATTATTCGCAAAACCCGGATGCTCCACCAAAGTGGACTCAAAGAAATCATGATTGTACATCAGGGAATTCATATGATGAGTTTGAGTTTGAACCGCGGGCAGCGGAGTATTGTAGAATACATGTTGAAGTTGTAGCATTGAATGATTTAGGGGTTATAATAGGTAGCGACATATTAAATTTATATTTGGCAAAAATGGATATTACTTTTGATGAACCATCTGGATATTCTGAATTGGAAGGTACGGTAATGCTCAAGGGAACTTATCAAGGTCCAGAGATCGTTGAAATACAATACAAAATAGATAATGGTGAATGGCAAATTAATACATTAGATACTTCTTCCAAATATACCTGCATTGCCGGTGGATATTGTGATTATGATATTCCCTTGTTTAATGAATTTGAAACTGGAGAATGGCAAATTCCATGGGACACTACTGAAGTTTATGATGGAAGACACAGGGTAACCGTCAGGCTAATCAATGCGACAGGGATTATGACTGATGAAATTAGACATACATATGAAATCGACAATCTACCCCCCACACCTGATTTGGCTATTTTTGGTGCGGTACATGTTATACAGAATGGGTTACCTGTGGAAGAAGCTTATGTGAATAGTATCTTGAGCATAAGATTTGATGTGATAAATAATGGAGATAAAAGGGCACATTCTGTTGTAGCAATGGCAACTGGAGGAAATAGCCAAGGAGAAGAAACTCTTAACGAATTAGAGTCATCAAGTGTGAAAACAATAGAGATTCCTTGGTCGCCAACTACTGTTGGAATCGTGGATGTAAATATTTCAATTGACATAGAGTGGTCAACTGAAGAAGATGCTGATTACATAGATAATGCCATGTCCATACAATTCCCCGTAATTCCCAGACCTGAGGGAGTTGATTTAGCTTTATTTCCAGGAAATATACATGTTGTAGATGAGTTTGGATTTAACAAACTCCCTAGGCCAAATGAACCCTTCCGCCTTCTTACTTATGTCCAAAATCTTGGATCTGATGCTTCAGGGCAATCTCAGATTACTTTAGAATATCGTTCCGCAGTAGGATGGGAAGAAATTGGATTAAAGGGTGTTTCTAATGTTAATGGAAATGGAGCAATTACCGAAGTTTCTGAATTCGATTTAACAGTTGATTCTATTGGTTCACATACATTTAGATTAACGTTATCGAATCTATCTTCAGACATTGATACTTCTAATAATGAATTAGAATTTGAGATTGTAGCTGACTATTTAACAATTTTAGGAAATGAAACGATTCAACTTCCATCCTATGAATCACCTGTGGCTTACGCATGCGTTGGCGAAGGTGGCCATTTACTGACAAATAGAGATGGGGAATTAAGATTGAAAACAATTTCATCAAGGTTGCAAATGTTAGGAGATGTACGTATCGATGAGGGTTTTGCAGGTGATGCAGATATTATTGGAGGAGGAGATGAGGTAAGTTATCTGGCTTGGACTAGAAGGTATACAAATGATGCAGGATATATCTTGATGACGGTATCTTTTGCAAGTGTTGACAAAAATGGTCAAATTTCACAAGTACAGGATTTGATGACACCTATTAGATTGATTGATGGACAATATTGGGGTCTAGATTTATCATATTCAAATGGAAAGTATGCAATTGCAGGTTACCACCGAGATGTTACCACTGGTGGAAGTTATCTTGATGTTACATCTGTATTTTTGCTTACAACGGAGAACCCACTTGATTCTGATTCTTGGACATTATCCCCTACAGTTGTAACTAACTTAGAAGTTCATCCTCAAAATTCAGATCCAGTGGGAGTATCTGTTGGTGTGGACAAAATACATTTGTTATACCAGTCAGAGAGAGATGATTCAGTTGGAGAATCTAGGTTAGGAATTTTCTATACACAGGGCAAATATGACGAAAACCTTTGGGATTGGCAACTTGCAGTTGGTGATTATGCATCTAAACCTCAATTAGTTTCTGCTGAGAATGATGGTGATGATGTATTATATGCCGTTTGGAAAGAATCCCAATATGGTGATGCCAAATTAGTTACTTGGATTACAACTTCGGAATGGGATGATGATGATAAAATCGAATATGCTTCTCCAGGGATTAATAATGCAAAATTAATTGAATACGAGCGTGGTATTCAGTTAGTATACGATAAATATGACATGAATGGTCCTTCTGTGATGTATGGTATATTATCTACTGATGAGTTAGAACGTTCTTTATCTTCCAAAGTAACTAATGGTGTGTTGTTTGCCATTGATTATAATTCAAAATCAACTCATGTCATATATTACACTAATTCAGGACAATTATCGATAAGGGCATTGGCAGAAGACACCTCTTATTCATCAGAAGATAAATCATTTATCGATATGTTAGTTGACGCTATACCTGCTGATGAGAAAACTGCAAAATTAGTTTTGAATGTAATTGGGGTAGGTTTGCTATCGCTTTTCTTGTTAATTTTTGCAATAGCTATTCTTGGCCGTTCAAGAAGAAAAAGAAAATTGAGGGATAGGTCTGATTCAATATCTGTCAGCTTGGACGATGATTATGATGATGTTGAGTTGGCAGAAGATGATCAAGAGGAACTCGAAGTTGCAATTTCATTGGATATGGATGAACCAAGTGAGATAGAACTCTCACTTCCAATAGATGAAAAAGAAGATGATAATTTCGGTGAGGATGAAGAATATAGTAAATCAGAATCAAGAAAGAGAAGACGAAAATCTAGACTGAAACCAGAAGATGAAGTCAACTTAGGTATGATTGACCCCCTTCCTCCACTTGATGAATTGCCGCCATTACCACTTCCAGAGATAGATTTGGGGACATTACCACTTCCAGAGATAGATTTGGAGACATTACCACCACTTCCACAATTAGAGAGAACAGTGTGTTGTGATGCTTGTGATGCGGAATTCACAGTAAAGGATATGAATAGGAAATCTGTCAAATGTCCAATTTGTGATAATAGATTGAAAATATAGGTTGATGATATGCGAGCGATTGTTTTAGCAGGTGGAAGGGGTTCAAGACTAAGGGGCCTTACTGATTCAAGGAGCAAGGTTATGCTACCTCTTGCAGGAAAGCCAATTTTGGAATGGACCTTAAGAGAATTAAAATTAGCAGGAATAAATGAAGCAGTAATTGTTCACAATTATGCTGGAGAACGTATCTTATCACATTTTGGCACAGGATCTAAATTTGGTATGAAATTAAGTTATGCGAAGCAGGAAGTAGATTTAGGAACATTAGGTTCCTTATTGACAGGTCTACCATTGGTTAAGCACGATGAAAAAATATTGATTGTGAATGGAGATAACCTTGTTCGTTCAGAGGCAATATCACGTTTGTTATCGTGTGAAGGTAATGCTTTGTTAATTGCAGAACACGATTCACCACAAAATTATGGTGTAGTTCATTTAAGTGGAGATAGAGTGACATCTGTAGTCGAAAAACCTGAAGAATATACAAGTCGTTTGATTAGTACTGGAGTTTGGCTTGTATCTACTAATATTATTGCAGATATGGAATCTGATTTAGAATCAGGTATAACTGGATTATCACTAACAATGAATCGTTTAATTAATTCTGGGATGCATGTCCAAGCAGTAAGAACAGAGGATTGGTATGATGTTGACTATCCTTGGGATTTGTTGAGTTTAAACCGTAGGTTATTGCAACTTTCAGAGAAGAAGATTAGTCCTAGTGCCAAAATTCATGAAAGCGCAGCATTATCTGGAGATGTACACGTTGGCTCGGGAAGTGTAATTCATCCAGGTACTGTGATAGAAGGTCCGGTTTACATTGGAGATGATTGTGAGATAGGACCTACTGCAGTAATCACAGGATCAACCTCAATAACTTCTGGATGTAGAGTGGGTCCGTTTTGTAGAATAAGATCCTCTTTGTTGATGGAAGATGTGCAGGTGGATTCTAATTCATATCTACACTATTCAGTAATTGGCCCAGGCACTCACATTAATTGTCATGTACAGGTTGATGTAAGTGCTGTTGATTTAGTTGTAAGAGGCCGTAGACATAATGTTCGACGTTTAGGTCTAGTGACAGGTGAAAGTTGTGTGCTAGAACATGGTGTGATTTGCTCCCCAGGGACTATGATTGACTCCAAATCACATGTATCAAGAAGGATACGTATTTATGGAGAACATCAAGGCGAAGATTAGAGTGAGTGAGAAATATGTGTGGGATATTTGGAGTAATCGGAAGTTCTGAAACGAAGAAAACTCTTCTGAAAGGTCTCTCTCGAATGGAGTATCGTGGTTATGATTCATCAGGTATTTGTCTTGCTTTAGAAGATGGATTAATTCGTAAAAGGGCAGCAGGCCCATTAGATAATCTAAGACCATTAGTTGAAAACGAACCTTCAGACTCAAATTGTGGTATTGCTCACACAAGATGGGCAACACATGGCCCACCTACTGAGGAAAACGCGCACCCTCACTTTGATTCCAATTCGTCTGTTGCAGTAGTGCATAATGGTATTATTGAGAACGAAGTAAGCCTTAGGAAATCCTTGAAACAGTTAGGTGTGTCTAAATTCGAATCTGAAACAGATACTGAATTAATTGCTCATGTCTTAGGTAATGAGTTGTCAAAGAATAAGAAGAAGAACCTTTCAGATAAAGTTTTACTAAAGGCTTGGAGAAACACTCTGAATAAGTTAGAAGGATCATTCGCAGTTGCGGCAGTGGTTGAAGGTAGGACTGATGCAATACTAATTGCACGTTCATTTGCTCCACTAATCATTGCACATAACAATGATACAGGTTATCTTGCAAGCGATATGTCTTGTCTTGTAGGGCTTACTGATAACATACGATTTGTAGAAGATGGAGATTGGGGCATTATTACATCCAATGAAATCAAACTTTGGAATTTGGATGGAGATTTAGTAGAACGAGAAATTAATGAGTTAGAATGGACAGACGATGATGCTGAAAAAGGCGGATATCCAACTTTCATGCTAAAGGAAATACATGAGCAACCTCGTGTATTCCGTGATTGTTTGAGAGGTAGACTTAATCCAGATGCATTACGAGGTATAAAAATTCCATACAAACCGAATTTGGTTAGAGTTATTGGGTGTGGAACAGCATATAATGCAGGGATTTTATCAAGATACTATATCGAAGAATTATCTGGTATACCTGTTGTAATTGATCATGCTCATGAATTTAGATATGGTACTCCTACAGGTCCAAAAGCGTTAGTAGTTGGTATTAGTCAATCTGGTGAAACAGCTGATACTTTGGCTGGTATTCAAACAGCAAAAGAGCGCGGATATCCTACATTAGGTATAGTAAACGTAGAGACCAGCACCATGGCTAGAGAAGTTGATTATATCCTAGGAATTAAAGCAGGGCCAGAGATAGGTGTTGCTTCTACAAAGGCATTTACTGGACAGATTTTAGGTGGTTTACTAGTTGCACTCAAACTTGGAAGATTAACAAATAAAGTACATACTGAAGATTTGGCATTGCTCAACCATCATACGAGAAGGTTGCCTACTGCAATGGAAAGGATGTTGAGTTCACCAGATATTAAAGTAGCAATAAGAAGAGCAAGAAAATTGTTTGAAGAAAAACATAGTGCATTTTTCCTGGGACGTAATTTTTCATATCCAATTGCATTAGAAGCAGCTCTCAAGTTAAAGGAAATCTCTTACATTCATGCCGAAGGATATGCTGGAGGAGAATTGAAACACGGTCCTTTAGCATTAATTGAGGATGGAACACCAGTCGTAGTTATTGCTTCAGATGGTATAAGCCAGCAGAAATTATACGGTAATGCTAGAGAAGTTTCTGCAAGAGGTGCAAAATTGATTGTTGTTGCTGTAGAAGGCGATGAACTTGCGGAATCCCATGGAGATGTTGTTATCTGGGTACCAAAGACTCACCGCTTGCTGCAACCAATTTTGTTGAATGTGGTATGCCAGATTTTAGCACTGAAAATTGCAGAAGATAGAGGATGTAATGTAGATCGGCCACGAAATCTAGCAAAATCTGTGACAGTTGAGTGAATAAACAAACACTCTCATTTTATTTTATCGAGAATGTTGTGTCTTGAGTGTTCCAATATAGTGGCATATATCCTAACTGGTGTCTTGTGTGTCGCATTTTTACAACTGCGATTTTTCTATTTATGTCGTCACCACTTCTTTCCATTGTTAGATGTATGACTCCATCTGAAAGGTAATCTTCTACCCCGAAATCACCAAATTGGCTATGATTTTCACCAGTCATTTCACAAATAAATAGTGCAGTCAAATCAAGCCTTCTTACAGCCTCAAATAATCTAAATATCTCGTCTCTTGGGTTTTTCATTTTTGTGAGTGTGAAAAAAGCACCCAGACTATCAAAAATTAGTACTTCAAAACCAACACTATCTTTCATATTGCTTAATTGTCTAATTAATTGCCCCATCCAATCTACACGATCTGCCATTCCTTGTTCATCAAATTTAACTCTTAAATCGGATAAGTCAATAATTGCAATTCTGTTTCTTACATGTATGTCGTCTACATCCATTCCCATATTTGCCATATGACTTCTTAAATTGTCCTTACCTTGTTCCAGTGTGACATAAATCCCCGAACTTTGTCCTTGCATCACTGAATTGTATAATGTGCTGAATGCAACAGTAGATTTCATTGATCCACTTGCCCCTGCAACAAGTACAATATGTCCTTTAGGAATACCGCCCTGCATCTGTTCATCTAATCCTGTAATATTAGTCGGAATTCGCTCAATCAAATCATCTACCATGTCAGCACCAAATTGAGGACATATATTATAGTCATAAAAACACCCCTTGATAGATTATGCAGGAATTCCTTGGAGATAGTCTATGTAGTGATTAAGTTCTCTCGCATTCATGGTTGATGAAAGTAGTGTGAAAGTGGGGCTATGGCTTGCATCAGCTTCTGCAAGAAGATTAGATTGGATTAAAGAAAATTTCCAAGAAAAAGATATAGAAATTATTGCAATTCCTCTTGTTGATAATATCGAACCAGAGTATAATTCGATGCCAGTTTCTGAGCAGGTAAATTTGATTGCTGAATCAAAACTCAAGTCTGCATATGTTGAAATCCAATTAGGAAGATTAGAACAGATTTGTATCTCAGATAGTGATGATTCTAATTCTATAGTTACAATTGTATCTGATACATTAGTTGAAAGTCCCGACGACCCAAATGTGGCATTAGGAAAGCCACAAGACTCTCTTATTGCTGCTAGTATGTTGATGTTACTTTCAGGAAGTAGACATAATGTGTGGTCTGCAACTGGTGTAATAGTACAGTCAGATGCTCAATTCTCAGAGAATTTGCTTGCTAGAAAAATTGAACTCGGAGGAGGTTTTGATGGATATATATTTGTTGAATCTGTAACAATAGAAATACCTCACTTATCTGAAGAGGAACTCTCTGATTTGGTAAAGAGCAAGTCATGGGAGGGTAAAGCTGGTGCATATGATTTAGCGGGAAAGATGGGAAATTATGCATCACTTATCTCTGGAGAAGAAGTATGCGTACTAGGGCTTGCATCATCTGCAATGAATTTTTTGTCTGAATCTATTGTAAAATAAATTTATGAAGAAACTCCAAGGACATGTTTGTCAATATCAACGATAACTCCTTTTCCTGGCAATATCAGGACTTTCTCTTTATCGTCAAGGGCAAATACGGGGATTCCATATTCATTTGAAAGATGCCTGATTGATTGGCGACATGCTCTTTGGTAAGCATCCATGTGTATCATGACAGACAAATCAACCATCAATATGTCCCCTTGCATCAATCTAGTTACCATATGTTGAATTGGCAACCGATTCATTTTATCAGGAACTATATGTCTAAATGCCCTCTTTGCATTTCCATTATTTACTTTGGTTCTTGCAGCCCATTTTACTTCAGCCATATCATGAAATGGCTCACCATCTGGTGTTTTAGGCCCAATCCAACTTTTTTGTATAGATGGTAATGGCATTTGAATAGGTTCTTGATTTGCTGTCTGTTCAGGAATTACAGCTTCTTCTTTTACTACAATCTCAGGTTCTGCTTCTTCCGGATCAGGTAACCCAATAAATCGCCAAATATTTGCCAAAACTCCTCAACCCCGAAAGGGGCGGATTGTTCACCCTTAAAAGTCCAAGTCCAAGTCTGAACTACTTTCAGACGTATTTTGGCTATAATTTGTGTTTTCCGTATTTGTATTTCCAGACTTTGCAAGATATTGTTCACCATAGAATGACCACTGTTCCATTGTCCAACCTTCTGGTAGGCCAGCAGGTGGCAATGGTGGTCCTTGGTTTACAGGCTCCTCTAGCTGTTGAACAGGTTCAGGCTGTTGAGCAGGAGCACCTGCATCAGCCATTGCATACATACTATCTGTTTGTGTAGCATAATAGTCATCAGTTGTTGGTGCTGTGTCCGCTGCTACCATCTGATCAACAGGAGGAGGACTCATAGGTTGGTCCTCATATCGCATATTTTCGAAAGGATCCTCTTCTGGTCTTCTGAATCTAGTAACTAATAACACAACTATCAGAGCGAAGAATACGATTGCAAGTATAGTAACAACAACCTGTAATGATGAATCTTCTGTTAATGACGAAAATAGGCCTGTTTCAAGTGCAGTTACATTTAATGATTGAGTAACTGCACCAGTTTGTCCATCTTTATCTTCAACTTCTAATCTGATTGTATATTCTCCAGCAATTGTATAAGTCCAATCTACCATTAGTCCAGTAGCATCATTGTCGTTAGATGGTATTCCATCACCATCGCTATCTGTTTTAGTATCAAAGTCCCAACGATAAATCAATGAGTCTAAATCTCCAGCGGAATCAGTTGTACCATTCGCACTAAAAGATATTGCAGAATCTTGAATTTTTACACCCTCTTCAATTTCTATCGCTGGTTTAGGTGGTCTGTTTACCACATTAATTGTAGTCTCAACAGAGTCGCTTGCTCCATCATCATCAGTTACATGGAATATTATCTTGTATAGACCTTGTTCAGTCCAACTGTGGTGAAGTGTCTCACCTTCAATGTCACAGTCATCGTCAGAATCACCTTCTTCATCCGCATTTATCATCGGGTTTAAATCCCAGCACATCACTAAACTTTCCATGTCATTTTCTGTGTCATATGCTGTACCATTTATGGAAATAATATCCTCTTCACCTATTGGTACTTGTGCAGGGATATCATCTGCAATTGGAGGTACATTTATTATATTGAAATTCATTGTTCTTGATATTGATTCTCCATCATCATCTGTTACTGTAAGATGTATGTAGTTAGGACCAGACTTAGCCCAACTGGTAGTCATTACATATTCAGAACCAATGCTATTACTCTCCCATTCAACTTCATTTCCAGCACTGTCATTGGTTGATTTATAATTGAATGTCAATGCATCTTTGTCACTATCTGTGTCATCGGCAGTTCCAGCCAACATTACCTCAGTACCTTCTGGAACATTTCGTATTCCATTTTGTTGTGGAATTTCTTCACCTTCGATAAATGTTGCTTCAAGTCCTATGTTTGATGGTGCAACATTTAATGAATTGAAAGTGAACTCAGAATAAGCCTTTACACCATCATCGTCAGTTACAAACGCCGTAATAGTATGCGGACCTTCTGCAAATGGAGTTATTGTACATTGGAAATCAAATCCACCTTCTTGACAAGTAGTGCCATTCCATTGGATGCTTAATGGTGAAGATGGGTTTGAATCTAAATCACCACTATCTGAAGCATCTATTGTGATACTTGTTTCCACGGGTATTGATGGTGTTACACTAGACAGGTTTAACCAAGGAGCACGATTAATCACCTCTACAGTTTCTTCTATGTAATCAATATCATCTTCATCGTCCCATAGCAGTAAACCAACAACGTAGACACCATCATCTTCCCACCACATTTCAGCAATACAAGACTCCGTTGTTTCCTCATAATAATCTCCATTATCTAAACCACTTTGGAGGTTATCAAAATCTACAGAAGTTTCACCATCAGTTGTTCCAAATATGAAGTGACACATTACGTCCCCACCATCAGGATCATTACTTGCAGTCGCATCAAATGAGATGTTATTTAATGTAAGATCTGGCGCTGAATTTTGCCAGTTTGCTACTGGTAATCTTCCAATGAATAAATTAAACGAACCATCATTATTATCTGTGTTAGGCTCATTAGGTATGGCTGTAACTTCATAATAGAAGGTAAGTGTACCTATTTGATATTCTTGAGGAACAGTCCATTCTACGTCAACTCTGGCTTGTTGTAGGGGCATTAATGAGGGGATTGCAGCACTCAAATCAGTCCCATCAGGAAGTGTCAGTATGAGGGTTGTGCTAGGAGTTGCCTGTAATCCAACATTAATAGCTCCCACATTGAAATTTAGTGAATCTCCTGGGATTGCATTAAATCCAGTAACCTCTGTTAAGGACATAACCTCAGAACCTCTCGTTCTTTCGATTAGTACATTTGGACTAGCTGCAATATCCAGTCCTACTACATTTTCATCCAAAATTATTGTTCTGGCGCCAACTAACTTCTCATTTTCTTCCCATGCCACTAAACCATGACTGGCCCAGTCCGTTGTTGTTGGTGTATCATCTCTTTCTGAACCACTTTCTAAATTAGTAAATGCAGAATCAGCTGAGTAAAGTACGTTAGTATCCCACTTTTCAGGTTCAAATCTGAAATCAACATCTTGCGCTGGAAGTAAACCAGTTGGTGAAGAATAATTTGCCCATACACCACTTATAGCATCTAGTGGAAGTAATTGAGCTTGCAATCCAATATCTATGACTTGATTCCTTGTACCAGGATCCGAAGTTGCTACTACATTTTGAGATGCTGCAGGTATATATTCCTCAAGCATCCAATCAATTGTCATTCCTACTGAACCAAATTCAAGATGATTCCATGCATAACTTCTAACTGAGTCACAATACCATCTATAACCTACAGAGTCACCAGTTTCATTGAATTCTTCAACTTTGATGCTGTTAGAACACCCGCTATAAGAAATAGAATCTAAATTACCATCACCATCTGCATCTTCAGCAGGCGTTCCTTCTGAAACCGCGAGATATGTATTGTTATTCTGAGTCTCTTCATTCAAACTATCTGCTTCGAAATAATCACTCTCACCAGATCCACTGATTGATTGGTTGTAAGATGCATCCCATGCTTCTCCGATACTAAGTGGGAAGTCATATCCTTCACCTGCAGGTTCATATTCTGTGACCAATGTTAAATCAGCAACTTCTTGTCTTAGGAAATTAATGCATAAAAATCAATTTCTAGACTAAATGTTATGTTTATAGTTGCTAAATCACTAACTCGAATTAAATCTTCACCCTCATAATCAATATCAACTCTACCACTGAATCCTTCTAGACTTGCTCCACTGTTTCCACTTGTGAATGATCCACTTGCTTCTACAACATAAACCAGTGTATCTGTGCCATTAATGTTTACTTCTTTAATCTCAGTCACTTCATTTTCAGTGGTTCCATAAAGTGTATCAACACTACCATCAACTTCAGCCGCAGTAAGTACTCCTGATACATCAAACAATGAATCATATATCCATTTATCTCCGATTCTCCAATTTGGAACATCATAAGTGTTTGCAGTTTTGATATTTTTAATCGCAAATTGTGACTCGGGTTTGACTTCATCTAACCATTTATTATTGTCATGATTATGCGGTATTGAATTGAATAATCCTAGTATAAGTAACGCCACAATCACGCAGGCGACTCCGGTTTGATATTTTTGGGCCATGTAGTCCACTATGTACATTGATTATTGAAACAATCGCATACATATTTCACATATCTAATTCATCATATGGGCTATTTGAGTCGATATTCTGTGATTTTTCATCACTTTGGTTTGCTAACCAAGATTTCCCGTAATAATTCCACTGCTCTATTGTCCACCCCTCTGGAATTCCAGTTTCAGGTATTGGGATTTGCTCAATATTTTCGTTTTCTTCAATATTTTGTGTCTCGAATGCGGTATCTGGTGGTGGACCTAGTGGCACACTTGATTTCATCGCAGCACCGAGTGTTTCAGAATCCCAATTTTCTTCTCCGCTAAGTCCTCCTCTTCTTCTTCGAATTGCAATCAATACCATTGTAGAGATTGTCAGAATTAATATCAGACCTACTGTAAACCAACTCATCCCACTATCTTCCACATATTGGCCAAAAATTCCACCAGGTCTCGATTTGACATTAATTTCTAATTCTACTTGACACATACTGGTTTCACATTCATTTTCATCTTCAACAATCAAACTTACAGTGTACCTACCTGGTGTCAAATATGTTGTCTTGAAAATCATACCATTATAATCTAAATCATTCGCAGTATTTCCATCACCATCACTATCTGAATTTATATCTGAATCCCATAAGTATACGAGTCCATCTTTGTCTTGAGTCGAATCAGTAGTTCCATTTCCACTAAATGTCACATAATCACCAACATAAATGGTAGAAAGATCCGAACTAATTTTGGCAACAGGTGGTTGATTTCGTACTTCAATCACTGTGCTCTTACTAGTACGTTCTCCGTCATCATCTGTTGCATGGAAAATAATCATGTATTCTCCACTTTCTTTCCAACTATGTGCTAATGTGTTCCCAGTGTAATCACAATCATCATCCGCAGTTCCTAATAAATCGGTGTTAACAACTGGATCAATATCCCAACAAATTTCGAGACTACTTCTATCACTAATTGTGTCTGTGGCAACACCTTGTATCACTAGTTCTCTTTCTTCACCTACGGGAACTTGTGCAGGAATGTCTTCAACAATCGGCGCAACATTATGGACACGAACCCATCTGGTGTATAACAAACTTTTTTCATCATTATTATCGGTAAGTGACAAATCCAAAGTATATTCTCCTGAATTAGACCAAACTGCTTGAATTGATGAAATTGGTCCCTCTGCTTCCTCTTCCCATACGGGTTCTAAACTATCCATTTCTGTAGAACTCCAGTGCCACTTCAAAGTGTCCATGTCATTGATTGAATCATCAGCAAAACCATCCAATTCAATTGTTTCATCTTCATTTACAGACCAAAGCATTTGATGGTTTTGCTCAATAATTGTACCACCTATTGATGCTTCAATATTCTCAACTTGTGGTTTTTTGTTTAACACATTATATGAGAAACTCGTTTCAGTTTCTGCACCATCATCATCTATTGCAACTGCAGTTATTGAGTTTGTACCTTCTACAGATGGAATGACGGTACACTGGAATTTCTTAACACCTTCTGCACAATTACTACCTGGCCAACGCATACTAATTTGAATTGAATCAGCGGGGCTTGTAGAATCTACATCTCCAAAATCAATTGCAGAAAAAGTAATTGCCTCTTCTACAGTGATATCGTTAGCTGTGGTCGACCATACTTCCTGACATGTGTGGTCTTTACATCTACCAATATTTATCCACGGAGGTCGGTTTTTCACTTCAACTGTTGTTTCAAGTATTGTACTATCTCCTTCGTCATCAATGACGATTACAGCCACTGTAAAATTACCGTCATCAACCCAAGACCATGTAAGTATACAATCCTCGGCTTGAGCAGATTTTTGATTAATGTTGCCATTAATATCTGAATCATCGATTAAGAAATTGCAACCTACATCACCCCCATCAGGATCTAAACTAGCGCTTGCATCAATTGTAATATTTGAAAAGGTGTAGTCTGAAGCAATAGTCTCTATGGCGACTTCTGGTGATCTTCCAATAAATAGTGATGATATTGTGCCAAGGTTATTTGTCCAATCAGCATCATTCACTACTAGTTGATCAGGATCCACTTCAAATGTTAATGACACATCCCCAATCATTTGATTTGAAGGAACTGTCCATAATGCTGTAACGATTGCTTCTCCAAATCCAGGTAATGACGGAATGTTTGTTTCGGTAATTGTGCCATCCGGTGCAGTTATTTTCATTGTAGTTGGTTGACTTTGTAAGATCCCTCTATTCTGAGCAGGGAAACTGAAAAGGAGGGAATCATCAGGTAATGCATTGAATCCAGTCCCTACTGTCAGCAATGTTGTTTCATTCCCCCTAGTTCTTTCAATTGTGACACCTTCAGTCTTTGCTACTAAGTCAACCCCTACAATATCATCATCGAGAACTAGTGTTTTGACACCTACCCGGTTGGTAGAAGGTTGCCAAGCGATGACTCCATGACTTCCCCAATCAAATGAAGTGGGGGTATCATCTTTTGAATTACTACCATCAAATACGATGAATTCAGTACCATTGGAACCAGTATCCCATGTACTGAATGATTGGTTAGATTCATATCGGAAATCACCATTCTCGAACGTTAATAGTTGGTCATTTGAATCTGTGACATTTAACCACAAATCGATGGGAGCATTGAGCGGGGATGCTGGATAATTTAGTCCAAATGTCATATCCACGTTTCTTCTTCCAGGCGATGGACCTCCGGGATCTGTACCCGATAATATTCCTGTTGAGTCAGCAGGAGTATATTGTCTCAATTTGTAATCACCCATTGCACCAAAAGCGATGTCTGTATACCACCAAGAAAAACTACGTACTTCAGGACAATACCATCTCCAAGCACTTGCTTTTCCATCATCTCCTATCTCTGAAACATTGTAACTGTTTGAACAATCTCCAGCATAATTATCTGGCGCATCTCCTTTGCTGCTAACTAAGAAATCTGTGTTTTTTTGTGTTGTTTCAGGAGCAGGCAAATCAAAGTAACTAGATGATCCCGAGTAACTCATTGTTTGAGAATAGGTTGTATCCCATGATTCACCAACAGATAGTGGGAAATCGTAGTATTCTATCGGAGGTATATTTGTTGTTGTAATAGTAATGTCTGCAATATCTTCAGTAATTATTGATTGGAATTCAATATCCAAACTAATTTGTAATTTGTAACTTGCTAAATCACTAACCCTTACCCATTCATATGCATCGTAGATGACTTCTAAATTACCAGACACATCTCCAAGGACAGTTCCTGAGGGGAAGGTAGCAGGTCCATTGTATGTCCCTGTCGAATGTAATTTGTAGATTAATGTAGAATTTCCGTCAATATCCATTGTGATGATTTCAATTACTTCCATTGTTGTTATTCCATCTAGAGTATTTACTGATGCTCCACTAATTCCTGCTTCTGCGATTACACCCCCTACATCAAAGTCTGTATCATATCTCCAAATATCACCAATTCTCCAACTAGGAACATCTTCCATAGATGCCGCAGATGCCTTACCAATCACCATAAACGAATTATCTTTGTTAGCAAGTATTTGTTGTTCAGGCGCTATTGCATTAAATTGCCCTACAAACAATAGCAATAGGAACATACAGGTGGCAGAAAGTACTTTTCTGCTTCCACTCGTGAAAAGGTTTGCATGCTCATTACAAGACTTCATCCAGTCGGCTCACACCGACGAGGATATTGAAACCCTCGCTTAGCAGTTTTTTGTGGCGAAGCCACAATTCACCTAGAGAAGGTCTGCTAATTCGTCTTTGATGATTTGTACCGCTTCAAGAATTTCGTCTTTATGTCTTGCACCAGTAATAACCATCTTTCCACTTCCGAAAATCAAACAAACAACTTTTGGATAATCTAATCTGTAAATTAGGCCAGGAAATTGTTCTGGTTCATATTCTACTTTGTCGAATGGTAAGTGGAAAGTCAAATTGTTTAGGTTTAATTTCCTTGGAAGTCCAGCTAATGGATCTCCTTCTTTAATCTCCAATATTCTGTCATCCATTCTTGCAGTTCCATCATAATCTTCAGGGTAATGTAATGCATATGTAGCAACCATGTTTTGTACTTCGATTTCTACATCAGTCATTTCCCACGTGTCAATTTTTGCTTTACGCAAATCAATAATCATTCTTCTGATACCTTCGTGAATATTATCTTCATTTTTTCCACCAGTACATACCGCTCTTCCAGATCTAAACATTAAAATTGCAAGTTTAGGGTCTTGTACTCTGTATACTACACCAGGAAACTGTTCTGGTTCATATTCACAATTCAATTGAATTGCAATATCTGGTAAGTCAAGTTCTTCAGCTACACGAGTTGAAGCAACCACGTTTACTACTGTTAATCTATCTTCGTCGTTCATGTTGCCGGCGACCAAAATCCCCTATATAAAGGGTATATAAGTAAAGTTTTGCTTTTTTTTTTCCCATAGCCGCCCAGTACTACGTTTTAAACCATCAACTTACTTTGACACCTTTTGCACCCAATTTGCTAATGATTGTTTTTCCTCCAATCTCTTCTATTTTTTTTGCAGTTTCTTCAGGATTAAATGTAAGTGCTAACATGCACCCTCCTCCACCTGCCCCTGTCATTTTTGAGCCCAAACTTGATGCACGCGCTACATCTACCATTTCATCCAATTCTTTACAACTAACTCCCAGTGATTTCAGGACTTCGTGACATTCATTCATTGCTGCACCTAGTGTGTCTAAATTGCCACTTGCTAACGCCCCCACACCTCTCTTGGTTATATTTTCAATTTCTTCTATCTTTTCCATCATTGAAGGATTCTTATCCAATAATTCTGCTACTTTCCCTACCATTTCAGAGGTTGGTGATCTAATTCCTGTATACCCTATTACTAGCCAAACATCCTCTAACTCAGATGGCAGATCAATTGTATGAATCTCCCATGATTGTTTACTACCATCAATTTCTAATGTTCTTGTAAATTTCCATTCACAGAAATCTTCTTTCTTATCAGATAGTATTACACAACCTCCATATGTGGAAGTGGTTGTATCGGTAGGACTTGCTTTTCCTCCTTGAGATTTAGCTTCTGCCATATGCGCCATCCACGAAATATGCTGCAAATTACCAATCATTGGTGAATTTGTTTCAATAAGTAATCCAGTTGCTAGTGCGGAAGATAGTGCTGCTGAAGAACCAAGACCTGCAGCAGAAAACAACTCACTTTTTGTAATGATTGATTTTGAATCTTGTATCCCCATATCCTTGATTAGATATTCTAAATGTGGATGTTTATGTTTGAATAAGCTTTCTCCATTCATTTTCCAAGTTTCAGAGCTTTGAATTTCAATTGTCATTCTTGCGTCTATCGCAACAGCAACTGCCGGCTTCCCATATACAACTGCATGTTCTCCAAAAAGGATACATTTGCCTGGGGCAGAGACTCGCACCATGATGGGCGCTAGGGGTTGCAGTTCATTGATATGTCTAATCCAAGTATATCCTCGCAAGATATTCCGTTGCATTCAAAGGGGTAACGGCCCCTCCCCAGTTTGAGGCGAATGATTCCATTTGAAGAGACTTATTTTGGATTACCTGGTTGGGCACTAGTTCTAATCATATGGTTAATCGGATTCAGTGGTTTTGGTTATCAAGTATTGATTGCTTTTCGTTTGATTAGATTAGGGGGGCCAGATAACCGATTCAATAACTGGGGTATTCGGACAAAAGAGTTTTTCAAAGGATGGTTGGGACAGAGTAAAGTTTTGCAAGATCCAGTAATGGGACCTTTACATGTCATGATATTTTGGGGATTCTTGTGTTTGGCTACAGATATGTTTGATTTGTCTTCAGGGGGGCGCTTTGAGAGTTTACTTGCTTTCATTCATCCATTAGTAGCAAATGTGTGGAACCTGATTGTAGATTTAGGTTATTTTATTGCAGGATTGGGTGCATTTGCTGCTCTTTATCGAAGATTAATTATCAGACCTGAGAAATTGAAACCATCTATGGAAGCCAATTTAATCTTATTTACAATATTATCAATTGTAATTACAGCTTTCATTGTTGAAGCAGGAGAAACCCCTACTAAGTGGGAACCATTAGGTTTACTTTTTGCAGGCTTTATTGATGGAATGCCAACTAATACTTCTGATGGATTAATTATTGGTAGTTATTGGTTGCATATGTTATTACTTAGTGGATTTTTAATTGCAATACCTGCAAGTAAACATATGCATTTAGTTACAGCTCTACCTAATGTGGTATTCCATGATGAGAAGGAAATGGCAAGAATGCGTCCCCTACAAGTTGGTGAAGACGGGAAGGCTGTACCTTTAGATGATTTAGATTTAGATTCATTTGGCGTTAGCAAATATACAGATCTTTCATGGAGGCAATTAATCGATGGTTGGGCATGTACAACATGTGCAAGATGCCAAGATGTATGTCCTGCATATGAAAGCGGGAAAGGATTGAACCCAATGCAAATAATTCATGATGTAAGAGATTATGCAAACGAACACAAATCAGATTTATTTGCAGGAAATGACATTGAGGAGAATATCATTACTAGATTTACACCTGATGCAATCTGGGCTTGCACTACATGTCATGCATGTGTGGATGTTTGTCCTGTTTACATTGAGCATGTGCCTAAATTGACAGAAACAAGAAGACACTTGATGATGGAAGCAATGGAATATCCCGCAGAATTAGATACTGCAATGTCTAATCTCGAAGTAAATTCTAATCCGTATGGATTTGGTTCACATGAGAGAGGCGATTGGGCTTCTGATTTGGATGTAAAAGTCGGTGAGGCAGCAGAGTATGTGTATTTCGTTGGCTGTGCAGCATCTTTCGATGAGAAGAACAAGAAAGTTGCTCGTTCAACTATTCAATTATTGAATGAAGCAGGAGTAGATGTTTCCATCTTAGGTATGGATGAGGGATGTTCAGGAGATCCAGCAAGAAGGGCTGGAAACGAATATCTCTTCCAAATGTTAGCAGAAACAAATCTAAACACTTTCCAAGATTTAGGTGTAAAGAAAATAATTGCATCTTGCCCACATTGTTTCCATACCCTTGGAAAAGAATACAAAGACTATGGCGGCGATGAGTTGGAAGTCGTTCATCATACTGAGATACTTTCACAACTTCGCGAAGAAGGTAAACTTGAGATTGAAGAATTTGATGAGAAGGTTGCATTCCACGACCCTTGTTATTTGGGTAGAATCGGAGGGATAATTGATGAACCAAGAAATGCACTTGGTGGAGATGTACTCGAGTTGGAAAGAAGTAAAAAAGAATCATTTTGCTGTGGAGCAGGAGGTGCACAAATGTGGATGGAAGAAGATGCAGACAAGCGTGTCAATGTTATCAGGGCTAAAGAAGCAATTGATACCGGTGCAGATACACTCGCAGTCGGCTGTCCTTTCTGTAGTGTGATGATGGAAGATGGACTCAAATCTCTTGGCTCAGAAATGGAAGTAAAGGATGTTGCAGAATTAATGTGGGATCAAATGAAGAAGAATATGGATGCCGCTAAAGCAGAATCATGATGAGGGATAATGTGCTACAAATTTATGACACAAGGCGTAGAGAAAAAATAGAATTCTCTACTATTGAATCTGGAAAAGTGAAAATGTATGTGTGTGGAATCACACCATATTCACCAAGCCATTTAGGACATGCAAGGTGCTACGTTTCTTTCGATATAGTACACAGATGGTTAGAATCCAAGGGTTATGACGTACATTATGTTCAAAACTTCACAGATATAGATGACAAGATAATCAATAAGGCAAATGAAAGAGGGTTAGACTTTCTTGAAGTAGCTAATGAAAATATTGAAAATTATTATTATTGCATGGATGAATTAAATGTACTAAGAGCAGATGTTTACCCTAGAGTCACAGAATATGTCGACAATATCGTAGAGATGATAGATCGACTATTAGAAAATGGAAATGCATATGTTGGAAATGATGGTGTTTATTTTCATATTGAATCTGCACCTAAGAAATATGGCTTGTTAACCGGTCAAAAAATAGATGCAGTTAGGGCTGGTGCTGGAGGAAGAGTTGATGAAACAGGAAGTGGAAAGAAAGATCACAAAGATTTCGCATTATGGAAGTTTTCCAAACCCGGTGAACCCAATTGGGAATCTCCATGGGGTGATGGAAGACCCGGGTGGCACATTGAATGTAGTGCAATGAGCATAGACCTTCTTGGCCACCAATTTGATATTCATGGAGGGGGGCACGATCTTAGATTCCCGCACCACGAAGCAGAAATATTCCAAGGTGAGTGTTATACTGGAATTGAACCAATTGTTAATTGGTGGATGCATAATGGCTTTGTGAATGTAGATGGAGAGAAGATGTCTAAGTCCTTAGGAAATTTTTGGACAATTACTGATGCATTGGAGAACTATTCAGGATTGGTACTAAGACATGCACTCTTGAATGCACATTATCGCAATCCAATTGATTTATCAGAACAATTTTTACAAGATGGAATGAAAAACCAACAAAGATTGATTGACGTATACCGCAAATCCTTGGAAGTATGGAATGAAAAACCAGAGGATTCTCTCTGTACTCTACCAAATGGCGATCTATCTTCAGATGATATTCTTACTAAGGGTATTGGATTGATTGAGAAAATGTCTGAGGCTTTTGCAGTTGCAATGGATGATGATTTTAACACGCGTACTGCCTTGTCAAAGTTGTCTGGAGTAATACGAGAAGTCAAGCGTATTTTAGATTCACAAGAAATTCAGAAAGATGACAAAGAATCATTTGGATGGTATTCTGTTATCCTGTTAGAGGAACTTGCAGGTTCTGTTCTTGGTCTATTACCAAGTAGAACTGATGCGTTGCTAGATGTTGAAGAAGATGAGGAAACCTCCGCTAGAAGGGAAGAGATATCTGAAAAAGTTGAGGGATTATTGCTAAAAAGAGCTGCAGCAAGAGACTCGAAGGATTGGGATAAAGCCGATATTATTCGAGATGAATTGACTGCAATGGGAGTGGTAGTAGAAGACACTCCCGACGGCCCAGTTTGGAAGTTAATTTAACTCACTTCTATTCGTCAAGTTAAACCACTATGCGCACTTCGCATGATATATGCAGCGCCAACGCTTAACCATCTCGGTACTTTTGATTCTGCTAATGTTTGGTAGTACTCTTCAGGGATGCTTTGGCGGTGATGATGGAGATAAAATAGGTCCCGACGATTTAGATGTGGGCCTTGAAATGATGACAGGAGGGGTCTTCCAAGGTCTAAGTTTGAATGCTAAAGAAGACCTTTCAGTATATATTCCATATCTAATAATGGATCCAATTACAAATTTTGTACAGAATTCAACAGTTGTTGATATTAGGAAGGGTGGCACAATGCAAATTAGTGTTCTTGCACCACCTCGTATGGATACAGCATATCTTTTCTTGGGTGAGTATGGTAGACAAAATTGGCCAATTAGAGATTCATCCGAATCGTGGTACGAATGGGTTTCACAAGATGGACACAAGAATACTGGCGAATCTGCAATAATAAGAGTGCCAGCAATGGATAATTCGACTTATGATACAATTAATTCAAGTGTACAAAGTGGAGGAGATGTTGCCTATCTTGCATTGTCTGTAATTAGGCCAACAGTTGCAGCGTATTCTAAGGAACAGGGTGCGCTTTATTCAACAGGAATCGTAGATGGGCGTTCAGTATACAATACTCTAGCATCAATTACTGATACTTCATTAGATTTACTAGACCTTGCAGATGGAGCATCAGGATATCTAGATAGGTGGGCGGGTCAAGGAAATCCTGCCTATGAGGATGGAGCCTCATTTTTGATTGATGAATTAGAATCATTTGGGTTGGAGGTACAAACACATCGTTTTGAATTTACAGACTTTTTTGGTATGCAAAATCCAGAAGCATACAATATTTGTGGGTACAAATATGGTACTGTTTATCCAAACGAGTGGTTGGTTTTTGGTGCACACTTTGATGTGGCACCTCCTGCAAATGCAGTATTACTTGATCCACATATTACTGGAACTAGAACGTATGGTACGAGAGTAGGTGCTTATGATAATACAGCCGGAACAAGCATGGTTCTAAATGTTGCACAATCTATGGCCGAATTCGATACAAGAAGAACTATGGTGTTTTGTTTTTGGTCTGGAGAAGAAGGGGGGAAAAGAGGAAGTGATTATTGGACTGAATATTATGTTGCAGGAGATAATCCCGATGTTACAATTACAAATTATGTGAATCTAGACATGGCAGGTGTAAATTGGCCAGGTGGCGGTGGTGCTCCACACGGTGATCCTGCAACTGAACCAGATACAGATGGCTATCCTAAGGATGAAGAAGTTTGGCCCATGAGGGTGTACATTGGACCTTCAGTAGATTATGCTAATCTTGATCAAGAAGAAATTGTAAAATTGAATGAGTGGATCGGTGCTGATGCAATTGGTGTTTCACAATATCAAGACATTCTTGTTGCTTCTAATCAAAGTGAAGACACTTGGAAGTATGATGTCTGGGTTGAGCAAGATAGACCTGAGATTATAATTTATGAAGATACAACTGCAAGGAGCGACCACGCCTCCTTCCAAGATAATTTAGGAACGACTACAGTTGGATTTGGTGGGCTAGTAGATGGATATTGGTGCTACCATCAGACATGTGATACTCTAGATGAGATGGTTGAATGGATGGACAATTCAGATGATGGTTACGGTAACAATAATACTGGGGAAGAAAATTTAGTTGATTCCCTAGACATTATTACTTGGTGGGCATTGTACAACTTTTTCCATTTAGATGAAAAACCAATAATAAATCAACTGGCTTAGTACTCATTTTGTTCTACATCAGTTCTCCAATCTTCTTCTTCTGTAGAATACATTCTATTCTTTGAAGTTCTAGACATAATGAAGCCCATAATAAATACACCAACCATCCCTAGTCCAAAACCTCCAATGATGTAAGGTGCAGATTTTACAAGAGAGGACACTTCAGCAGTATCTGCTGAAAGATTGGTAGTATCATCAACTTGTGTATTATCAGTTTCTTCTTCATCACAAACACCTGGACATTGTGGACTACCTATCGTTCCATCACTATTACATGAACAAAAACAACTCATACCACAGCTTGTACAAGGGATGTTTAATTCACCCGGGAAGCATTCTGCACATCCATTGTGTTCAGCAACACCCACTGAATTTGGACACATGTCACTTGAATCAGGAACACCATCATTGTCAGAATCTGCTGCGGGAGTATTGTCTGTAATTGTTATATTTACTTCAGTAAGATACTGACTGGCATTACCTCCAACTCGTCTACCATTTTCATCTAATTCGATGTCGTAGTAGGACCACAAATCAATTTGTCCTTGGCTATTAAATGGTTGAGAGTTATTCAATATTGAGAAGTATCTTTGATCTCCAAAAGTGAACAATGGATCTAATGGAACTGGATCTAATCCGGGGTACTTTCCTTCAATCCAATCCTCAAACTCACTGTATGTTTTACCTTCAGCATAACTGAAATTATCATACATTTGTTGAGTATCAAATTGTAAACCAGTCTCCAATATTGAAACTATTTCCGTCCAAGTCTGTTCTCCATGATCTATTCCGGGAAATGTAATGTCAATGGCTTTAGCAAACCCATCTCCATTCACTATTTCGTAATCAGTTCCTTTGAGTTGTTGCATTATGACCTCATCTCCCATAACAGCCATTCCACCTGCAGTGGTAAGTAGTACATCTGGGTCAACAGCATCAATCATATTTCGATATGGATCTTCATCGAATGTATCTATTACAACTAAATCTGCTTGCAAGCCTTCTTTGACCCTACCTACATGCATCTGCCAATTCATTTCATCAGCAGGGTTGATTGTAACCATCTCTATTAATTGTCTATTTGTGAATGTATTATCTAGTTTATTTTGATTCCACCAATCTGCAATTTTCAATTCATGCAAGAGGTTCTTTGCACCAGAAGGTGCCCAGTCTGGTGCCAATGAAATTTTGATTCCTATCTCATTGACAAGATCTACTTTTGCAGTCTCACCATACAGGAGCATATTCGAAGTAGGAGACCATACTAAACTAGCACCAACTTCAGCCATTTCTTCAAAGTCTTCTCTTTCAAGTGCAACTCCATGAATCACCATTAGTTCTCCAACTAGCATATCTCCAGTTTCACCATCACCATTCATATCTGCACTTTTTAGTCTCTCAAATTCTTCTCTTGAAACTTCATCCGTACCTTCTGCTAGGTGTAAGAACCATGCTTCGAGATTTCCACTTTGATTTTGACTGTAAACTCCATTGTTGGTATAATTCCAACTAATCTCACTTACTTTTGAATGCATGTAATCACTTCCGAAATTGTAGAACTCAATATTTCTAGCAAGTATAGATCCAAATGATTCATGAGAATGAACTGGATTTCCTTGAATGGCAGTAGTGCCTCCTACAATTGCCTTCATTTCTGCATACTTCATTACTTCATATTCTTTCTTCCAATAACTAGAACCTTCAAGCAAATTTTTGGGTGCAGTGACTTCAGTACTATATCCATCATTATCTTTCCATTGATATCTATTGGTGTAGAATTGTCCATTTTCTAATTCATAATCCCACAGTGGGATGTGGTTGTAGTGAACGTGACTATGCGTATTGATTAGCCCAGGATATATTGTCCCATGTGTATATACAATCTGTACACCAGGTACCGTCTCCCCCGATTGATTATCCCACACTTTTGCAATCATTCCATCTGTAACCAATACATTTCCATCTTCAATAACTCCATTTGCATCATCCATTGTTACTACTCTTCCATTCAAAATGTAAGATCCAGTATGTTCGAAATCTGGTTCAGAATATACTGTCGCAGATTCTTGACATGCACCCTTGTCATGCTGAGTTCCTACCCAAGTTTCATCGTTTGCATTTCCTGGTGTTGGAGGAGCAATCTTTGTCCAATCTGCATTCGCATCTCTTGCGTAAGAAGTGTCCCAATCAGAATCGTATGCTGCAAATGAATGTTGATCTACTATACTTCCTGAATTATCTGACAATACCACTGAGTCACCGCCATCGAAATTTAAGAATATTTCAGTTATACTATTGTAAAATACAACATATTCTCCTGCTTTCAAAATTGTATTGTTCGCAATCACACAAGGTTCAGATCCTGTAGATATCGCATCATCAACTTTCCATTGTGAAATATCTACATCTGCATTAGTTGGATTGTAAAGTTCAATGAATTGGTTACTATTGCCATATTCACCATCTCCATTCCAGTCAGTACCATTGTATGTTTCTCCGTTTGAACTAACTAAGTATTCGTTAACCACAACGTTTTGAGGATAACCAGCTTCTACAACACTAATGAAACTAGAATTTGCTAGAATTGTGATTAGCATTAGGGTAGTGAAAAAAATACCAATTTGTTTGTTACGAATGCCATCCACGTTAGTCGCACATAGTAATAGAATTAAACACTAGTTATTAATTTCAACAAATCTATTGATGAAAAATGTGACCAAAGCGGTTAACTCATGTATCTTTATCGACATTCATGCTCCGCAGTGTGTTACTAGTATCCTTGCTAGTGCTCGCATCATTTGCTTCACTAAATTTTGTTGAAGAAGAACCTGAATTTCTAACCCCCTCTAATGAGCGATTTGAGAGTTCAGCATCTAATGGGAATTTGGCTTGGGAATGGGCTACCACTGGCCCAGGTGGGAATGCGCTCATCGATCGTGTATTAGATGTTAAAGTGGCCCCGAGTGGGAATGTTTACGCAATAGGTATTTTTACAGATACTTTATCTTTGATTGGATGTAATTCAGTATCAGAATACAATGATATGTCTTTATTCGTAGCAAAATTCGATGCAAATGGTACATGTACAAGGATAAATCTCATTACAGCGAATTGGCATAGCATTCCTAACGGTTGGGATAGAAGCGAATATGTTTCATCAATTGCTCTTGACTCATTTGAGAATGTATATGTTTCATCTACAATGTTCAGGGCCGCCTATGGGTCTCAAGGATATATTTACTTTGCAAATCACACTTACACAGATTCTAGTCTAACATTAACTATGCAAAGCAATAATGGGGGCCATAATGGATTTGTTGCAAAATTGAATAATAATGGGGTCTGGGATTGGGCTACAGTACATGAAGGAAGTTTTATGTGCACAATTGTTATTGATTCG
>CAYSJV010000014.1:15062-26819 GCA_964431435.1 uncultured Candidatus Poseidoniales archaeon | reverse complement strand
AATCCTCATATGTGACTGTTGTTTTTGCCTCACCTTTTTCAAATGATTTTGCTAAACAATTTGTTTTGATAGTTACACCATTCTTTTTCATGAATAACTGCACAGGCCTTTTTAGTTCTTCATCAAACAAAGGCAATACACTTTCCATTGCTTCGATAACTGTTACTTTTGAACCCATTAATGCATAGGCACAACCTAATTCGAGTCCGATATATCCTCCACCTATCACAATTAAATCCTCAGGTAACTTCTGTAAATTTAATGCTTCACGGCTTGAAATAATATCATCTCCATATGGCATGAATGGTAATTCGATAGGTGTAGAACCGTTTGCAAGAATGACATGTTCTGCCTCAATTGTAGTAATTTGTTTACCGGATTTAACTTCACATACATTGGACGATTGGAAATTTGCCCATCCTGTAATAAGTTCTACTCCCGCAGATTTCAAAAGATGTTCAACACCTTTGTTCAATTTGTCAACAATTCCTTCTTTCCATCTTACAACCCCTCGCATTGAGATTGTTGCAGGTTTTGGTATTCGAATACCCATATGTCCTTTGTCAGTATGTTTACCCATTTCATGAAATTTGTTGGCAGCATGTATTATTGCTTTTGAAGGTATACAGCCTCTAATTAGGCAAGTACCTCCTGCCTTTTCAGATTCAACAATTATTGTATCTAATCCAAGTTGCCCCGCTCTTATTGCAGCAACATATCCTCCTGGTCCCGCTCCAACAACTAGCACTGAGCATTTTTTTGTTGACATTTTTTTCACCCTAATTACATAAATATCGTTGCGGGGTGTTCGAGGTAAGCCTTCAATGTTTGAATGAATGCGGCACCATCATAACCATCTACAACTCGATGATCAAAGGAAGAAGAGAGATTCATTATTCTTCTGACTAAGATTTTTCCATCTTGTACCACCGCTCGTTCTTCAGCCTTGTGGACACCTAATATTGCAACTTCTGGATGATTAATTATTGGTGTGGCACCTAATCCACCCATTCTACCTAAACTTGTAATTGTAAATGATGATCCCTTTAGATCATTGGCACTTGCAGTGTTATCTCTTGCTGCACTTGAAACTCTAATCATTTCACTTGCGGCATTCCATATGTTTCTTGTTTCAACATTTTTCACAACTGGAACATATAATCCCCTTTCTGTCGCTGTTGCAATTCCCAAATTGATGGCATTGTATTGAATTACTTTATTTTCTTCTTCTGCAAAATGTGCATTGCACCCAGGATGTTCTTCTAGAGATTTCACTAAGGCTTTCATTATGAATGGTAAATATGATAATTTGGGCTGATTACTATCCCTGTTTGAATTCATATGTTGCCTTAACTCTTCAAGATTTGTTACATCTACTTCTTCGAAGTAAGAGAAGTGCGGTATGTTCGTTTTTGACTTTGACATTTGGTCTGCAATTTTTCTCCTTAATCCAATTACTGGTATCTCTGTAGTTCCAGATTTCTTACTCACTTGCTGTTCTATGGTTTTTACTTCTTCTATGTCAGCAACAACTTCAGCTGGTGACTCAGCACTCACTGGTTCTGAACTCATATGTGCTTCAATGTCCTCTTTTGAGACTCTTCCCGCTGGCCCAGTCCCTCTTATATCTGATAATTCTAGTCCAGACTCCCTTGCCATTTTCCTTACTGCTGGGCTGGCGAGAACTCTCTTGCCAGGAGATACCGCTTCAATTTTCTTTTCTTCAACCTTTTCAGGTACTTCCTCATTTGCTACTTCTGGAGAGTCGGCTGTATCATCTTCACCACTTGCAGAGAATACAATGCACACATTACCCACTGCAATTGTGTCTCCTGCTTCTCCAGAAATGCTGATTACTTCACCATCTACTGGGCTTGGTATTGAAACAGTCGCTTTATCAGTCATGACATCCATAATTGGATCATCTTCTTTTACAATATCACCAACGTTTACATGCCAAGCAACTATTTCACCTTCAACAACACCTTCTCCTATGTCAGGAAGTTTGAATTCATGTGTCCCCATTGTTTACGCCTCCATAGTTCTTCTAATTGCATTTTCGATTCTTTGTGGTGATGGCATGTAATCCCATTCAGTTGAATGTGGGAATGGTGTATCCCATCCCGTTACTCTAGCTATTGGGCTCTCAAGATTCCAAAAACATCTCTCTTGAATACTTGCTGCCAACTCTGAACCAAAACCACTTGTTTTAGGTGCTTCATGTACAATCACACACCTACCCGTTTTCTCTACTGAATTAACGATTGCATCTTTATCAAAGGGAACCAAGGTTTGTAAATCGATTAAATCACAAGAAATACCTGAATTTTCTATTGCAAGTTGAGCAACATGCACCATGGTGCCCCATGCTATGACTGTACATTGAGTTCCAGTTTCAACCAAATTTGCTTGTCCTAATGGTATGTTGTAATATTCATCCGGGACTTCACCCATTGGATGTGATTCCCATGTTGGAACTTTATGCGGATCCCCATAAAATGGGCCCCTGTAGCATCTTTTAGGCTCGAAGAATATCACAGGGTCATTACATTCAATAGCACTTGCCAAGAGTCCTTTTGCATTGTAAGGGTTTGAACAGTATACCACCTTCAATCCAGGGGTATGTGTAAATTGTGCTTCAGGGGATTGTGAATGGTGATTCCCTCCTTTTATTCCACCACCTGCAGGTGTGCGTATGGTCAATGGTGTCGTATATTCACCACCACTACGATATCGCAATTTAGCAATTTCATTTACTATTTGGTCATATGCAGGGAATATGTAATCTGCAAATTGAATTTCAACAACAGGCCTTAATCCATTGAGCCCCATTCCTAATGCCGTAGCAACTATACCGCCTTCAGCTAGCGGCGAATCAAAAACTCGATGTTTTCCATATTTAGACTGTAATCCATCTGTGACTCTAAATACTCCTCCGAAATATCCAACATCTTCTCCAAAAATTACGATATCAGGGTCTTTTTCCAATGCATGATCTAGTGCAGAATTTAGTGCTTTTATCATATTCATTTTGCTCATAATAACACCTCACTCCATCAATTCATCCATTTGTTCTTTAACATGCCAAGGGATGTCTTCATACACATCTGTGAAAATAGTACTCGGCGGAGGAAATGGTCCATTTGCAAGATCTCCATATTTCACAGCCTCCTTGTATGCAGCAACTACTTCTTCATCGATTCCACGAGTCATTTCTTCATGGCGCTCTTCATCCCATTCACCTATCTTTATTAGATGCCCTTTCAATCTTTCAATCGGGTCCCCACCAGGCCAACAATTCGCCTCTTCCTCAGGTCGATATCTACTCGGATCATCACTACTACTGTGTGCTCCTGCCCTATATGTGTAAACTTCGATGTGAGAGGGACCGTTTCCAGATCTTGCTCTTTCAGCAGCCCACTTAGTGATTGAATATAGTGCCAAAAAATCATTCCCATCTACTCTGAAACTAGGAATGCCATATGCTAAGCCTCTGCTGGCAAAATTCGCCCCTCCAGTAGCCAGATTACTATGAGTTGAGATTGCCCATTGATTATTGACAACATTTAGAATTAGTGGGGGTTTGAAAACACTTGCAAAATTTAATCCGTAATGGTAGTCACCTTGTGCACTTGTTCCATCACCCATCCAAGTTATTGTCACTTCATCTTTCTTTTTGTATGCACTTGCCATAGCAACACCAACTGCTTGAGAGAATTGAGTCCCCACAGGACTTGAAATAGAAATGAATCGACCTTCTTTGTAGGAATAGTGAACTGGCATTTGCCTGCCTTTTATATTGTCTAATTCATTTCCAATACAATGACATATCATACTGACCATATCTCTTCCTCTGACAAATTGCGCTCCAGGTTGACGATAGGATGGAAATACCCAATCCTGCTCTTTCAGAGCCATGGTCTGGGCGATTGCAATAGCTTCTTCTCCAAATGATCGCATGTAAAATGATAATTTCCCAGTCCTTTGCATTTTCATCATTCTATCATCAAACACTCGTAATTTAACCATCAACTCAAGACCTTTTCGCAATTCATCTGGACTCAAATTAGGATCCCATGCTCCACTTGCTTTGTGTTCATTGTCTAATACTCGAATTAGCCCAACTGCATGCTTTTGAGTATCGCTTGCAACTGCAGTTAATGGATCGGGTCGATCTAGATCTGTGGGTGAATATTCCCATTCTTCAAAAACAGGGACTTCTCCAGGCCTGAATGGGGCATCTGGGACATTATAGTACCCTTGTCCATCATCTTTAGCGCCACTCATGTAATCCCCTCGTCTTTGTCCGTTATTGATATTTATGATTGGATATTTTTCTTAGCATGTCTCCCGACTTATATGATGAGCGCACCAGTGGCCCACTAGCCACACCCTTGAATCCTAATTCTTCAGCTATGATTCTCCATTCTTCAAATTTATGTGGTTCTGGGAATCTTTCAACACTCAAAAGTTTTTGATTTGGTTGCAAATATTGACCAATTGTGAGTATATCTACATCAACATCACGTAGCAACATCATTGTTTCAACCACTTCGTCATCAGTTTCACCTAGCCCAACCATAATACTACTTTTAGTTAAAATATCACTCCTGATATTTTTTACTTCTTCGAGAATTTTTAATGATTGTGAGAACGATGCTCGAGGATCACGAACTAACGAATCAAGACGTGGCACACATTCTACGTTGTGAGCAAAAATCTGTAATGGCAGATCATTCAATAAGTACTTCAAATCATCAATATCTCCTGCTAAATCACTGCATAGTAACTCTAATGTGACATCAGGGCATTGTCTATTGACTTCAAGAATACATTCTCGATAGTGATGAGCACCACTATCTTCAAGGTCATCCCGATTTACTACAGTTATTACAGCATGTTTCAATTTCATCAATTTGATTGCCATGGCTAAATTCAAAGGTTCATCCTCATCGGGCGGAGGAGGGATTTTCTTAGATCCAACTGCGCAAAACTTGCATCCCCTAGTGCAGACTTGTCCAGCAATCATAAATGTGGCAGTACCTCTACCCCAGCATTCGTGAATGTTAGGGCATTTTGCCTCTTGGCAGACTGTATTTAACTCAAGTTCAGAAATTGCCTCTTTTGTTTTGTTAAACAATTTTTGAGAATCACCAGTTGGTAATTTTGTCTTGAACCACTCGGGCAAAACTCTCCTATTTCTGGAAGTTGATGATGCCACAGCAGTTGATGAAGCACCTTCCTCTGCAATCTGAAGCCTTCTACCTTGCATACTCACTCAACCACCCCCTCCTATCGGGCGTCAAAAGGCTTTGTCCAACATTGTGCGACAGATTAGATGCCATCGGACAATTCAAGAGAGTAATATAATTCAGAGGGTCATGGAGGGGCGTACCGTACTCATAACAGGTGGAGCAAAGCGAATTGGATGTTCTATTGCAATGAAATTTGCAAGAGAAGGAGCTTCAATATTGCTACATTGTAACAATTCACTAGAAGAAGCAAAGAAAGTAAAATCAGATGTTGAAAGTTTAGGGAATAATTGCGAATTATTTGTAGCCGATTTATCGACTAAAGATGGAAGAATGAAATTGGTTGAGGAAGTATTGTCCAGCAGTATTGTTTCGCAAAGAGGTGGCTTAGACGTTTTGATTAATTCGGCATCTATTTTTGAAAAGAAAAGTTTTACAGATGTAGACGAAAAAGATTGGGAAATGATGATGGAAATAAATGCAAAAGCGCCCTATTTTTTAACAAAATACTTACTCAGAAATATCAAAAATGTAAATGGTTGTGTTGTAAATCTGATTGATAACTCATATGAGAGACCATGGCCATTCTATAGCAGTTATTGTGCAAGTAAATCAGCACTTAGATCAATAACCCTTAGCCTAGCCATAGAACTTGCTCCCGATGTGCGTGTTAATGGAATAGCACCAGGTGCAATTTTATTCCCTGATTGGATGGAGAAAAGTTCTCGTCAGGAAATACTTACTAAAGTTCCAATGAAACGAGAAGGTACACCAGATGAAATAGCAGATACTGCATTTTTCCTAGCAGCCGGACCTCAATATATTACAGGTCAAGTAATCGCTGTTGATGGCGGTTGGTCATTATGTGACTAATTTGTATGTTTCACTACTATTTCTTCAAGCAAAATTAAACATTTTTCTATATCTTCCCACCTAGTATTATGATCATAGCTTATTTTCACTGAGGAAAGTGCTTCGTCATCACTCAAACCAATGGATTTTAACACATGACTTGGCAATCCATTCTCCGAAGAGCACCCCCCACTATGTGCAATAGAATATCCCAGATTTGACATTTCTTGGACCAAGATTTCAGAGGATATTGGGCCAGGCGTAAAATTCACTATTCCGTGTGTTAGTTGGTTTTTGGGTGTGTTAATTTTACAATCATTACCTGTATTTTCTAGCATATTGTAAGTTTTTTGTGTAAGGTTTCCAATATGTGTGATTTCATTCTCTAAATTGCCTGCCATCTCTTTGGATGCAGAACCCATTGCTGCGATTGTAGCAACATCTTGCGCTCCAGCCCGTTTGCCAGATTCCGAGTGATCTCCATGGATTAGGCTCTCAATTCGCAAATTAGGGTTGATGTATAATGCCCCAGATCCATTAGGGCCACCAAATGATTGAGAATCAATTATTCCAAAGTCTATCCCCAAATCCTCTACTTTGAGTAAACCTCTCCCAATTTGAGAAGATAAGTCACATATTATTTTAGCACTATGTGAGTAATCATTTACTATTTCTACTACGTCCTGAATCTTATTTAAAAATCCTATTTCAGAGTTTGCAAATTCCAAACACACAGCCGTTACCTTTTCATCTATTTTCTCTTTTAGTTCTTCACAGTTCAGAGATATGTTTTCATCACAGATCATAGTGATAGGTTGTACTCTAAAATCATGTTTTGTCAACCAATTTAGTGGATTACTTATTCTTGTTGATTCAGTTTCAGAAAATAGAAATTTATTTCGTTTTTTTGCAAATTTCCATGCCAAACCTTTGATTGCCCAATTTGCAGATTCTTCAGGACCACTGGTAAAATGTATACTTTTTCCCTCTTCAATGCCTATGGCTTCCCCAATTTCTTGTCGAGAGATATCTAGAATATTTGCGCTCATGTGAGCCGTTCTATAGTTTGCAGTGACATTGCTAAATAGATTGTTATTCTTCTGTAATGTGTCTTTTACAATTTGTCGCGTATCTCTTGAAGAAATACAATCTAGGTGGATATCTTTCGTCATAATTTTACAACTCGGTTATACTTCAATTTAGGCTCTGCTGTTTTTCTCATGACTTGAACCATGATATAGCCTATTCACCTCGGAGGCATAATGCCGTGGAGTCAATCGACAGGTCTGAGTGTTAAAACTGATGGTGGAATTGTTACTGCAAAAACATCGATTAATACTGATTTAGAGATTCGTGTAGATGGCGAAGGCATGGAATTCAAACTCGGTGCAGTCACCCACCTTTGGCCAAAATCCTCGATTTGCCAATTAAGAACTAGGGTTGTTGAAGGTGTGTTTCCATCACAGTGGGTCCTTGACATACAAGTTAGGGATGGAGAAGAAATTAGAAATGTTGAATTATTGCGTTCATACAATGAGGTTGAACTACTAAATCTATTGGAATCTACTTCGAAGAAATTGGGACTTAGGTTTACCGAACACACAGGAAGATCGGTTGAAACTGATGAGCACAGTATGAATGTTGTTCAACAATTAGCTAATTTCCCAGAGAGATGGCCAAGGCCAGTAAAATTGGAATCTATTAAATTTGAATTTAATCGAAGTACTAATCGCTCTGAAATCAAGTTACCGACTGTTATACCTACGAGAGTATGGGGTGTTTTTCTCCTTACCATCTGGGCAGCAATAGGTGTTGGTTTAATAATTTCAATTACAACATTTACTCCACTCATGGAGTCTGGTGCGGTTGTTTGGCCATCTCTTCTCTTTTTCATTACAATAATCAGTTGGATGTGGTTTAATGCCCAAAATGGTTTGTTAGAAAGTCGTCACAGAATTATATTTTCAGTTACAGAAGTTCGTGTAAAACCTATGTTGTTTGGAATATTTCCGGTCAAGGAATTAGTTTGGTCTATTGAAGAGTTTAATGATATTGACTCTGATGAAAATGGCCGATTAACTTTCTTAATCGCAGATAAAAGGTATAGTATGACTATGCATCGAAGAGAATCAGAATGGTTAGTGGGTGAAGTTGCGACACAATTAGAGCACCTAATGGCTGAGTGGATAGTAGGAGTGCTAGGTTCTGGGAAATCAAGTTTGATTGATAATTTCAAGAAATTTGATTCAAATAATGATGGAACGATTTCATTGAAGGAATTCCAGGAAACAATTGATGGGCTTGGTTCTGAATTATCAGATGAGCAAAAAATTGTACTTATGCGTAGTATTGATACAGATGCAGATGGTACAATAGATTACAATGAATTTACAGAATTAGTATCATCAGTTGATTTTTTACTCGATAACAAGATGATGTCTGAAGAAGAATAATGATGCTGAGAGTGGGATTCGAACCCACGAACTCTTCGAGACCGGATCTTAAGTCCGGCGCCTTTGACCATGCTTGGCTATCTCAGCATCGCTCTGGAACAAGTAATACCTCTTGAACGGTTGGGTTTGATGCGACCCAATATTATTGAAATGTGCTTAAATTGAAGCGCACACCTGACGTCTAATAGTAAGCATTTAGGCACTCCGGTGTTACCCAAAAGGTGAGTCGTATGGGTTTAGGGGGAGGTGCAATGCCAAAATCAAGAACATTTTTAGCATTTATTCTTGTATTTTTACTTGCATTTTCTACTCTTTCAAGTATCAGTTATTCACAACTTGATAGTAAGTTTACAGACGTTGAACTTGATATTGAATCCAAATCAAGCCATTCATCTTCAGATGATGCATCTTTAGTGGATTACAAATTATACTTCACAGAACTTCCCGATAGTAACAACGATGGACAAGCAGATCCTGAATTTAATTGCTGTGATGGATACATAACTACTGAAAAACCAGATGGAGAGGATGAAGAGGAGGTAGAACTAATTGCAGGGGATAGGACATTTACTACACCTTTTTTGTTATCAGATATGACAGTTAAAGGAATTGGAGGTGGAAGTATTGAGTTGTATGTATTTATGTACTTCAGAGGTCCAAATAATGCTACGGCAGAGGTTTCATTTGAGTTGGCAGTAAATGGTGTGTTGGTAGACAGTATTACCACTTCAATGAGTGATCCTTGTAACGGATTCACTTCAACGTGCGGTTATAGTGGTCGGCTTTTATCTTTTGATAGCATACCAGATGGACTCGTGGTTGCTAGTGAAAAAACACTTCAAATTGTAGCCACAGTTCCATCGACAAATGGATGTGATGGTGGTGTATTTTCAGGTGATTGTGAAGTTTGGGTTGCTTTTGGAGATGTGGATGGACAGGATCAATTTTCACATATCAAAGTAAGAGCCAATGCTTTAGGAAATAGTCAATTGAAAGTCCATCATTTTGGAGGTGGATGGAATGATGCTGAAACTTTGACTTGGTATCCTAATGATATTCCAGAAGCACGTGAAATGCATTTTTCGGTTGATATTAGAAACTCATTTGGTAGATTTGATATTGATAGTGTTTTGGTAAGTATGAATCCTGAATCGTCATCTACTAATTCATTTGAGAAGGAATTCGATGATAATGAACTTACTTTAGATAATGATGGACTGGTTGGTAATTTCAATTGGAGTTATCAAAAAGGAATCTCTCATGGTGAATATGAGTTAAATTTGATAGTTACAGACATTCAAGGCCATACCATAAGTTTTGATCATGATGATATTATCATGGCAAAATATGGGTTAAGATTCGAATTAGATGACGGTTACACTGATAATATTTTGATTGCACCTGCTCAAGAATCATCAGTAGAATTCACTTTAACACATATTGGCGGAGGTAATAACGCATTAGAAGTTGAACTAGAATTGCAGAGAAACATGGGTGCTGATTGGACAGTTGAATTTGATTCAGATGGTTATGATTTGGATTATGGTGGCTATTTTCTCCACCCAACACTAACAATAACACCACCTACAGATGACTTATCTGAGGCTCCAGATTCAATACTTGTTGTAGCGACTGCAACAAATGATAGTGGAGATACGGTTCATACTTCTACAATTGAATTAACAATTGAAGAGATTGGTGTACATGCCCCCCCTCGTCTTTCAGTCTACTCTGATGTTGAGCATCAAATACAAATTGCAGATTCAGTAGTTCCCGAAACATTTGATGAAAATATACCAAGGTTTGCAGAAGATGACACACTAACTTCTTTTTATGTAGACATATTTAACTCAGGGTTTGATAATGATTATTTCAGAATGAGAATAAAGGAAATCCCAAGGGGTTGGATTGCATTATTTGTAGACAATACAACTGGTGCAGAAATTAACGTAGATCTTGAAGATGCAACATACCATACTCCTGAATTAGCTAGCCATACTTATGACACTATCAGGATGGATGTTAGACCTTCTAGTAACAGGGATGATCCAGACAAAGGACTCCTTATTCTTGAGGTATTAAGCGGGGGTAATGGTACTAAGAAGTCTGAAATTAGTTTCACAGTTCAACGAACATATGGCGTACATGCAGAGGTTGTATATGATTGTGATTCGTTACCATATGGCGTTATAGATTTATCAATTTCAACCTGTACTGGCTCTACATTTAGTCAAGAAACCATGAGAGTTAAAGTTACTAATTCGATGCAAACTGGATCTGAAGTTATTACTTGGCAAATAAAAAACCCCTCTTCTTTAGATAAGGAGTTAACATTTGATGACGGGCAAGTTGTTAATCAAGGAACTTATTATGATAATTGGGATTTTGATTTCTATGATCAAAATGGTTCCGTAACTCCATACGTGCAACTCTCATCAGGAGATAGTCAAGAAATAAAAATTGTAATGTCGGCAGGTAGTGGTGTTAAGGCAGGAAACCACACACTCTTTTTAAGAATATTAGAAGACACTCAAAATGCAGAACCAAGATATTTCGATATGCCGATGACGTTTGTTGTTGAGGAAGATACACCAAGTATCGAAATAACACAAAAAAGTGCCCACTCTCCAATTGCACCAGGTGAATCAAGAGAGGTTCAAATGAAAATATATAACGTTGGTAATTCTGACGTACTAGTCTTGATGGAGGTTGAAACTTCAGATGGTTGGTCGGCATCAGTTAAGGGGAATCCACTTATCGAAGTATCCTCTTTTTCTGAAGTAAATTTCACAGTAATTGTAACGTCACCCGAATCACTTCGGCATGGTGATATTGTGAATATCATATTAGTTGGAAGGCCTATTGATACGGAGGAAAACTTTGGAGATGAATTTGATGCATCAACTGACATCAAAATGCAGGGTGAAGTAATTGGAATGTCAAGGGTGATGTCTGAATTGACAAACCCCCGGCCAACTACAATTTTTATCGGGTTAGGTGGGCTGGTGATTTTGACAGCATGGGGCGCTAGAAGGAGAACCACCTTTGAATTTGAGGAAGAATATGAAGAAGAATTTGAGGAAGAAACTTCTGAGGAAGAAGAGGAATCAAAAATTGAAGATATACCTAATCCAGTTGTCCATGAAGATACTATAGAATTAGTTGATGAATGATTTTTTTGGTACTTTTCATGGGACTCT
>CAYSJV010000014.1:0-15052 GCA_964431435.1 uncultured Candidatus Poseidoniales archaeon | reverse complement strand
ATGAGGAAAACATCCCAGAAAAAATAGAAAATATACCAGAACCTGTTGTTTATGAAGATACAATTGAATTGGTTGATGAATAGCCTCCTTTTTGTACATATTCATGGGACTCTATGAGTCCCACGTGTATGAACATTGTACCATTTCCCTTAAGTGGCTGTTTGTATGGTCGGTGTACATGCAAGCAGTCACGGCTAGGCCGTTAATGACCGCCGCCGGAAAGAAAATTTTGTTTCACAAGCATCTGATATCCAAAAAATTCAGGGCAATTAGCCTTGTATCGATGATGTTTTTAGTTTCTGTTGCAACTTTACAATTTGCATCTTGGGAAGCACAAGCTAGTTTTGACCAAGATGGAGATGGATTACCCTATGGTCTAGAATATTTGATAAACACACAACCTCAGTCTTGGGACTCTGATGGGGATGGGCTACCCGATGGTTGGGAATGGAAGTACGGTTTAGATCCTCTAGATGCAAGTACTCTTGGAGATAATGGTGCAACAGGTGACCCCGATGGAGATAATTTACCAAATTTGCAAGAATATGAATTCGGAATGGCTTCATCATGGGATAGTGCGAGTACACCTGACGAGTTAGATAATGGTGTTTGGTGGAATGGTACTGTACCTGTAAACGGATGGGATGAAGAAAACTCAATGCAATACACACAGCCACTTTGTGGAGATGCTGGTACAGACGGTACAGGCAGCATCATTTTGTGTGATGAAGACCCAGTTGGAAATATTTGTACAGATGGATTTGACAATGACAATGATGGCCTCGAAGATTCCACAGACCCTGATAGAGATGGCGATGCAGATTGTGCATCTGATGATGATGATGGAGACGGATTAATCGATGAAGATGTAGCAGGATGGGATACTGATGGAGATGGTATGGATGATGGATGGGAAATCGCAAATTCACTAGATCCTACATCTCCTTTGGGTGTTGATGGTGCATGGGGTGATCCTGATAATGATGGATTATTCAATATATATGAGTACATTAATCCCTCTTGGCAAACAGTTGACTTTGTACCCGGACCTGGTAATCAAATAACTGCAACTGAGTCACCATGTAATCCAGTACTTCTCATTGGCCCTAATGGCTGTGTAGGCTTAACTGCAGAGGTCGATGGTACAACTGAAACAAATCCATGGGCTTGGGATAGTGATGGTGATGGATTAAATGATAGCCATGAGGCGCTAATTCTTCTCACAGACCCTACATCTATTGATACAGATGGAGATAATATTTCAGATTATGTTGAAGTAAATAGTAACTATGATGGTCAACAAACAGATCCAAGGGATAATAATTCAGATGATGACCAATGGGATGATGGAGTTGAAGATGCAGATGCAAATGGTCAGATAAATGGGAATGAGACCGATCCTACAAGAAGGGAAGATACTGGTGATTTTGATTTAGATGGGTTAGAAAATTATTATGAGAATAATACCTTCTACGATCTCCCCGGTGGCGGAACGTGTCAAACTGATTGGCAAAATGCAGATACTGATTATGGAGGGATATCTGATGGGCACGAATCGTCGTGGTTATTCAATACAAATCCTTGTGATTCATTAGTTAACTTTGTAACAACTCAGGTTATGTTTTCTGGAGTTCCTCCTGCGGGAGTTCTCACAGTTGTTGATAGTAGTGGATTCAATCCAGATGGGGGGAATGCAACCTATGAACTTGGAGGAGTATTCACCATGTTTACATTTACTGGGGTAGTTGGAAGTGATCTATTAGGAGTTAGTTTGGCACCACCTTCAGGTTCACACTCAGTGATTGCAAGAGATGGGTCTTGGTGCTATGGTACAGATGGAATAGGTAGCCCCGTATATTGTGATGATGATTATGCAGATTTAGATAATGATGGTCTCGCAAATTGGGTTGAAAATACTAGTATTATAGGAACATTGTCTGATTGGGAACTTCCTGACTCAGATGGGGATGGTCAATTTGACGGCCAGGAAGCTCAAAATGGAACAGATACTAATGTGGCATGCTCGAATACTTTAGATAGTGATGGTGATGGAATAAATGATTACGTAGAAACTTCTACTGGCTGCGATTTAAGTTACATCGATAATAGTTTGGGGAACCTTACTACTGATACTTATGTTACGGACCCCTTCGATAGTGACACTGATAATGGAGGAGTTAGTGATTTTGTAGAATATTTTGACGGAACAAATCCGGAGAATGATCCCTCTGATGATATGAATCAACAGGATACAGATGGTGATGGCATACCTGATGCGGTTGAGAATAATACCGGTACTGATTGGAGAAACCCAGATACAGATGGAGGTGGAATGTCTGATGGTGCCGAATGTCCAATGGGTGTATGTACTGAATTTGATCCACTTGATCCGACCGATGATGTGACTAATTCAGAGGTATTATTTTGGGCAAATTCAACTTTAGGTACAGTAGATACCAATATTGGACATTACTGGAGAGTTAGTACCTATGATAACTATACTGGTGGCGGATATGGAGTAGATACAACAGTACATACAAATGAACAAATGGTTGCACCGTATAGTAATAGCACTTGGATTCCAAATTCACAATATGTAAGTGATACAGTTACGTGGCAAATGCAATACAATTCCATATCAGGAAATCTTCCATTCCCTGCTAGTTGGGACGGTATGAGTTACTGGCTAGATAGCGGGGCAACAATGAACCGTCAAATTTGGACAGCAACAGTAACTGCAAGTGGTGCACCCATCTCTGAAGTTCTGGTAACCCAACCTGAAGCTTTGTATGAAAGCGGTGAACTTGATGCCTCAATTGCTTTCCCTGGAAGCACTCATGAATTAGCACTTCCATCATATTTCACTGATTCAACATTACCTGAATCTGCAGTAGACAATCTAACCACTCAGGTTCTATCGGATGCTGGTGTAAGTACAGGTAGTGCACATGCAAAAGCAAATGCAATTGCAGCATACTTGTCGGATGATGCCAACTTTTTAATCAATTTTAATGGTACAGGTGTAGCAGATGATGCAGACATAGTACATCATTTACTCACAGTGAATAATGAAGGAACTTGTTCTCAATATGTTACAGCTTTTGTCACTATGTCACGTTTGGCAGGACTACCATCGCGACAAGTGCATGGTTATGTCAATGGTTCATGGGACGGAACAGGTTTTGAAGTGACATCCAATTACGGATCAATATGGGGTGAGGTTCACCTACAAGAAGGAGGAAGAGATATGGGTTGGCTTCCATTTAATCCATGTCCACCTACATCTAATGTAGAAATTGCTAATGAAACTTGGTCACCTACTGAATATGACCGCGATGGTCAAGTTGAGATTATATTAGAAGGTGATTTTAGATTTACAGATAATGAATCTGCAGCATCAGGAATTGTATTGAAAGCTTACTTAGTTCCTGCGACAGAAGCAGCAAGTGCGCCAGGTGTATCAACACCTGCCTCTAGACAGATTGGATTGGGTGTGGTGACGGATGCAGCGGGACATTTCTACATAAACGGAACTCCATCAGAACCCATACTTCCCGGACACCATAAGGTTGTGGTAGAGTATATGCGGAATGGGTATGTACCTCATAATGCGTATGTCTTTGATTGGTTCATCAATGTTACAGATGATTCAGTAATAACACATCAAATTCCAGGTCCTACAAATCAACCTGAGATTGGTGCAGGTGCAACAGTTGATTTAGAGGGTGTAATTGATTTAGAAAATACTCCTACGTATAATGTTGATGAGTTAGGGATGCTAACTATGTATCTCAATTATACAGATGTAAATGGTAATCAAAACCTATCAACAACAATTGGGGAGAACGGTTTTTGGTCATTCACAGTGACGATGGATCCTACACAACCGTTATCACAAGGAACTCCACTACCGGCAACAATTGAATTTGGAGGATGGTTAGATGAATCTCAAGTAGGAGTTGATGGGCCATCTTCCGGATATCATTTGAGACCTACAACACTCAATCTTGCATTTAATATTACTATTGCAGCAGATATTGTAGCAACTATTGAGGGACCAGGCTCGAATAATTCGATAATAATTGTTGATGATTTCGTATATGTCAATGGTACAGCACAGAGTTTGGGAACTCCTGTTCCATTAGCAGGTTTTGTTGAATTATCTATGAGAATTAATCAATCAAGTGATTCTTATCAGCAAATTTTCAATAAATCTGTGAATGGTGGTTTCACTTTTGCAGAATTTATTGATGGAGGTACTTTGGGAGTCCCAGCAGGCGAAATCGAATTCAGAGTTCGCTTTTACCCCACCTCATTGGTAACAACTGCTGATGCAGATGTTGAAACATCATCTTCAGGATTCGGCTATATCCTAAAGAGTAAGATGAACTTTATTTTCGTGGCAAATGCTCAAGAAAGAGGACAAACGACCATCGTATCAGTTCAAGTAACTGATCACAGAGGTGAATCTGTAGATTTCAGTGGAGACTATGAGCATTATTTTGATGCAGCAATGGTTGATTCCGAAACAGATCCACCAAATCCAATGTTGGCCGAATGGGTTACTGCAAGTGATTTATTGCCAGGTGATTATAGATTTGAAACAGTGTTTACAGGATCAGAACTCTTTGCTCCATCTTCAGGAAATACAACAATCCGTATCCAGGGGACACCCTCATTCAATGCTAATATGGATAGCGATTGGATACATATTGGAGATGCTGCTTATGTGGTAGGAAATATGAGAGATGAAGCTGTAACTGGAACACCAATAGTTACTGGAAACGCAACTAATATTACATTGACAATGTATTTCATGGAAGGTGGCTCTCAGATTGTGGGCTATGGTCCTGTTGATACGGTTACTGGAGATTTCAATGTTACATTCCCTCTAATGCCTGGAGCAGGTGGAGGTGAATATTTGATTGAGATAAGTGCAATATATGATGGAAATGGTAGCATTATACCTCCCTATTATCTCAATCCATCATCTATCAATTTGACTTATGGTATTGAATCAGAAGCCACACTTGATCGCTTTACTGCGGAATCACTAGTAGCAACTGAGTCACTTACGGTAGTTGCAGGAACACAGATGACATTCTTTATTGGTGCTACAGATGTTGGAAATTCATCATTAATTGGTGCGCAGAGTTTTACTGGAATCTTCGACTTTGGTAATACAAATGCAGCTATGGGGTCTGCAACATCTCATCTTGATTTAATGGAAGATGCTGAATCAGGAGAATTCTTTTGGGATACAGGGACCGCAATATTTACTTATTCAGTGCCAGCAGGTACAGCACCAGGTACGTATATAGTTGAAATAACATATTTGGATAATTCAACATACAATTTAGGTGATGATGCACCAGGATCAAGAACATATCCAGGCAGATGGATTGGAGACGTGATGTACTTTAACGTGACAGTTCAAGTATCTAGTGCCGTTACTTTGACTTATGTTGAACCTGAAGTTACTGCAGGACAATCGTTCATAGTAGAAGGTTTTGTTCAAGACGGAGTGAATCCGAATAGGAATGTTACAGGGCCTTTCCAAGTTAATATCTGGTTTATCGATGATGAATCCGAATTACTACTCGCTGGTTCTTCTACAAATGCTGATGGCACATTCAATCTGAGTGTACCTACTGATCCTGCCTTGGATGGAACCGAACATGGAAATAGGAATTTCCGACTAGAAGTAGTAAATGGTTCAAGTCCATTTTACTTGAATAGTACCGTCGATGATAGCACACACGTTACCGGAACAAGTTCTTTTGTAGAGTTGAATCATCAAGGAACCATAATTTTGAACAGAGGTGATACTGTATACATGAATGCAACATTAGTAGAACCAAGTTTATCATGTCCAACTTGTGCTTTCAATACACCTATTGATACTAGGTTGGAAGGAGCTACAGTTGCAGCTAAATTCCATGATACTTGGTTGTCTGAACAATCTACAGGATTTGGTGCAGATGCAGGTAAGGTTTTCTTCAGTTTAACACTTCCATCTAGCCAACCACTAGGTACGGTTTCTCTCACATTAATGTTTAATGGAACTCCAGATATTCATTCAACTGTAGGTGTCTTCCCTAATACAGTGGTACAATCTATCACAATATTAGTTGTTGATAATATCGATCCTGGTGTGACTAACCCTGTCGCAGGTACGTCTTTCGATATTTCAGGCTCAATTAGTTCAGACAATGGGTCAGCTTTGATGAATAGAGATGGTTCACCATTAAATGTTCAGTTAATTATTACAATTGATAATTCTTCCAATTCTTTTTCATATACAGGCGGATCGGTAGATCCAAGTGGTCAGTGGAGTGCAACATTAACTTTGGATCCTACATTTATGGCAGGTGTACATGAAGTACAGGTCAAATATGTTTCAACAGTTAACTCATATCTAGGAAGCGAATCAGAAACAGAATTACTTACACGAGGATATGCTATACTCGTCTATGAAACCCCAGGTAATCTTGAGGCAGATGATAGGACTCTGAGGGGAAGTAACCTCACTGTTCGTATTTTAGTAACTGACAATGCAGGTAATCCTATGTCTGGAGCCACTATTGATACTGAGATTTTAGAAGTAGGGCAATCTTCAGCAGTTTCAGAAATCACAAATTCAACAGGGTATGTAGAATTTGATATGTTAATCCCCGGAACAATATCTCCAGGTGAAATAACTCTCTTTTCTGATTGGGATGGTATATTGAGTACAACTGGTATTGAACCTGGTAATGTTTCAACTAAAGTTGTAATACTTGCTACAACGGTATTAACTGTCGACAGTGTACAAGGAGTTTCATGGACATTGTCTGATGGATCTCAATTGAATGATGCTTTGATTGCTGGAGAAAATATAACAGTTTCAGGATATCTCTTAGATGATTTAGGACAAGTATTAGTTTCTGAAGGCAACCCTCTTGGTGGTGTAGTTAATTTGTACTTTGATGGTGTATTTGTTGGCAGTACTGTAAGTGATAATACAACAGGATATTACGAATTAAGTTATGAAATGCCAGATGATACACTAGCGGGCGTGCATGATGTTTATGTTTTATTCAAAGGAGGATTTTTCTGGGTTGATCCGATGGGATCAGGAGATTCTGCAAACCCAGAATACTACCTTGATGTGAAATCTGATGATTACAATATTTCAGTTAGCGTACCTACTGAGATAATAATCACAACCCCTGATGATGGCGATATAAATAGAGAAGGTACAGTTGTAATTAACGGTACTTTAGTTGATTTAGTACAAAGAAGATTATCCGGAGCTACAATCGATGTTTCGTTTGAAGGACAAATATTCACAACAGTGACAACAGATTCAGAAGGAAATTTCCAAGTAATATACGTTGTTCCAGTAGATGCTGAATTAGGAGAAATAGAGTTTACAATCACATTCAGCGGAGATTCTTACAATTTATCGTCTGATGCAACTTCAAAATGGTTGGTATTTAGTGTAATTGACATAACAATTGATGAAATAACACCACATGCAGTTGGAGAAACTGTTACTCTTTCTGGTTTAGTAAGTGATAATCTGTTGGTTGGAATTGTTGGACATACAGTTAAGTTATATTTCGATGGTGTTGAGATAGGTGAAGCAAATACTACAGATGGAGGTGCATGGACCTTCGATTATGAACTACCTCTAGGAACAGATTGGGGGGAACATACAGTGAGTGTACGTGCTTTAGAACAACCTTACTATCGAGAAGGAGAAACTACCACTACAATGTATGTAGCACATCACAGTAGCATTACAATTTCTGCAAGCAAACTCAATATGAATAGGGGAGATTCTTGGAACTTATCTGGTATCCTAGTGGACTCTGATGATCCTGGTTCTGCAGGAATTGGCGATGTTGGCATAGACTTGTTACTTGATGGTGTTCTTGTAACTACTATCATGACTAACGAAGATGGTAGTTGGAGTTACCAATTGCTAGTTGATCAAAGTACAGCACGAGGACCACATAATGCTGAAATAATATTTAATGGAACTCTGAGTCATGTAGGGAGTGAAAGTAATGTTACGGTAATTGCTTGGTCTGAAGTAATTGTTTTTGTTGATGAAGCACAATCTTCTTTGGAAGTAGTGAGGTCTGAAAATAACGCGTTGTTAATTATTGGGTCAGTCACAGAATTGGGAGGGTCCTCAGAAATAATTTACAATGAAACTTACATTGTATCTATCACAACTGAAAGTGGAACAATTATATTACCTCAAATAACTTGGAATAACGAAACTTTGAATTTTGAGTTAAGAGCAACAGTCCCTTCATCTCTTGAACCGGGATTATTAGGTCTAGTAATTACATTCGATGGGGATGATAGTGAGTACCTCAGAACGGAATCTGCAAATTTCACGATTATGTTGAAATTAAATGTTGATTTCAATCTTCAACTACAACCTATAATTGCAGGCGACCCAGATACAGAAAACATCAACGGACTCGTTACTGTAAAGGCTGTAGACACTGGTGTCGCAGTGCAAGGACTGGCAATAACTGTAATTCTTGAAAATGAGACATCACCAGGGAATTGGACTCAAATAACTAGCAGAGTTTTAACTACTGATGAGGATGGAGAGGCTACAATTGTCTTTGAAAGCGACCCACCTTATGCGGATTTCAGTCGATATGGAAACCTTCGAATTCGCGTTGACACTGATGATGAGAGAATCTCAGATAGCTCGATACAATCCTTAGAAAACCAATACGGGAACCAAGGTTTATCATTACAAAGAGAAGACCCTAGTTCCTCAAGTAGTTTCAATTGGCAATTGGTTGTTGCATTAGTATTGTTTGCAGCAATTGGAGTAGGTGCCTATTTGTGGAGGCGACGTGGCTCTGATGCATTGCAAGAAGTTCAAGATATCATAAGTTATACTGCAGAACTATTAGCATCAGGTGATGAAATCAGAATGATTATCTTCAATTGCTATGAAAATCTGTGTTCAGTTTTAATGAAATACAGATTCCTCCGCAGGGATTTCGAAACAGTCAGGGAGTTTGAAATGGCTATACGTAAAGCATTACCAATTAGTGATAAAGCACTTGTTGCACTTGATAGTGTATTCGAAGAAGCCCGTTACTCTAGACACGAGTTAACTGAAGGGCACAAAACTCAGGCACAAGAAGCACTTTCAAATGTTCTATCAGAATTAGAGAAACTCACAGAAATACCTGCAAGGTAGATTACATATTGTAGCGTATTTCTAATTGCCCTGTATTCCAAAATGCTTGCATATCAGAAGTACCCTTAGGTAGTGCAAATGTCCGTTCAAAATATTTGTAATCCTGGAGATCAGTTTCCGAATCTAATGTTGTTAGATTTATTCTCATCCTTACAATTTTAATATCTTCCATGGAGCCCAATTCTAAACTCACATCATCTTTATTGCAACCATGAAGTGGTAATTTTATTCCTGAATCTAACAATGTTCCATTCATTTCCTTTGTGAAATCATCGATATCTAGTTTTTGAGCGATTAGGTTATAGTGAGATTCTGGGCTAGATCCACTAGTTTCTAACATTCTATCATGTTGTTCTAAAGCAGAATCAAGGTGTATCGCTTTCTTCAAGATGTTTTCATGTAATGCTTCTGGGTTGGCAGATAACCCCGCCAAAAATGCAACATCATCTTGTTTTTGTTCTGGAAAATTATCCTCAGAATCACTTATCTCAACATTGTCCCAATTCATGCTCCTCAGCATTGGGGATGATAGGAATCACATGAACCCTTTGTCAAGGTTATCAGTTAGTATGCGGGACTCGAAGAGTTGGTGCCGCCCCCACGTGGGGTTGTAGGGGCAGCGGGTGTGTTGTGACTATCATCATCATCTCTTCTGTTTGCAATCCTAGCTCTTAAAATAAGCGAAACAAAATTATTGTGGGGTGGACCACAGGGGATATTCTCCCCTGGGCCCTTTTTTTGCATCCCATCCCCTTTTTTCACACGGACTCCTCCCTTATTCACTATATTCGTCCCTTGGTTGTGTTTCACTAGCATATTTACCTGCTAGCATTTCTAAATCTTCAGTATCTTCCAATAATTCTTTTTTAATTTTTGAAATATACTCACTTAATGCGATATGTATGATTTCTTCAGTGGATGAACCAGTTAGGTGATACAATGAGCCAAGTTGTTTTCTTCTTGCAGTACCTAGTTTTATTGAAACTGATTCCATCCCTGGGAGATCTGGTTGTGATTCTAAATGTGCACGTAGTGCAACCCTGATGACGTCACTACGGTTTCTTGTTCCATCTAAACCAACTCTTTGGTCAACTAGAGCCAATTCATCATCAGTGATTCTGATACTTACCATACTTGTTGGATTCGGCATATTTTGTCTCCCAGTAATTATCCTACAGAGGAGGGGGTATATAATTGTATGACAAAACGTCATCTCTTTGTCATACAAATAATATTTGGTATTTTTTTAGTAAACTTACCCTTAGTGATGCTCTTTTGATGAAGAGAGTAGGCAGATATTGATGAGTTGTTGGAAATAATTACTAATGCTGGATTATGTTTTTCTCAAATTCATGCAGTATGATGTTGATATTTGCGAGGTTCTCATATACAACTATGTGTTGTCAGAGGTATGGAACTAAAATCAAGCAGGAAATTACTTCTATATCTGAAAACTTTAGAAGTTGCTCTAGAAGATAATATAATTAGTAGTGATGAAGAATTAATTCTAAGAATTTTAGCTAGCGCACTTGAATTACCTGAAGGATCACCTTCAATTTGTTTCTCTATTGCGAAAGGTGATTTGGATCCCCCAATTGGTTTGTACGAATCAAGAAATTTCACTACAAAGGCATTAGGTGACCCTGCTACTTATCAGGCTGTATTAATTGCTGCACTTGATGATGATGTAATAACAGATGATGAGTGGGCACTTATTGAAATCTTGCGTGAACAGATGGGTATACAAAACGATGAACATACTTTGATTGAAGAGGCAATAAGAGTTAGCGTACCCGAGGATGAAAAAGGTAGACGCAGACTAGCACGACTAGAATATTACCTCTCAAGAGGCGTATAGGGCGAATAAATGGATAAATCCGTATAATTCTCGAGGGAAAGTGTCATTTGTGATACTATCGGAGCAGGAAACGATAGGGATGGCTAAGGGCAAAGTAATCAATGACGCAATTCATGGCATGTATAAGGTAGACGGGGTCCGAAATGAGTTACTTTCAACTCCTGAATTTAACAAACTTTGCCATATCAAACAATTAGGTTTGGCCCATCTTATATTTCCAGGTGCACACCATACTAGATTTGAACATAGTTTAGGAGTTAGTCACATTGCTGGTTTGATGGCAGATTCTATTGGATTAGACACTGAAGAAAAGCAGTTGGTTCAAGTGGCAGGAATGCTACATGATGTAGGGCATGGCCCGTATTCACATACATTGGAACATATACTCCATGAACGGGGAGGTTTAGATCATATGTCAATAACTGAAGGAATTATTCGCGGAGAGTATGATGTACTTCGGAAGGGAGAAGAAAAAATATTTGGAGATCGTGTTTTAATTCCCGAAATTTTAGAAAATCATGGTATTGATCCAAATGAAATTGCAAATTTAATCAGAGGTCCAAATGCAGGAGGTACTGAAAGAGATATATTTCAATTTGAAGAAGGAAATTCAGAATTTACTTCTACAGATATAACTCTGGCGAATATTGTACATGGCCCAGTTGACTGCGATCAAATGGATTACTTGCTGAGAGATTCCCATTTCACAGGTGTAAAGCATGGTGTTATTGATCATTATAGATTAATCAACTCACTTCGCCGTTATTCAGGTGATATTGCAATAGATGAAGGAGGGCTATCGGCTCTTGAGGGTATGTTAACTGCAAGAGCATTGATGTATAGTGCAGTATACTTCCACAGGGTTACAAGAGTTACAGAAACTATGCTTTCAAGAGCAGTTGAATTGATGGATACTTCTTCAATGGATCTACAAAGAATGGTTGATTCTGAAATTTGGGAAGTCCTTGCGAATGGCGGAGAGTACCAAAAAGAGATACTTTCTCGAATTAAATATCGACAGTTGTTCAAAGTAGCAGCAGTATGGCGTAAAAATGAATTAGAGGATTCACAAATATCAAGACTGGTAGAATTAGCCAGCAATTCAAAATATAGAAGGGAAATTGAAAATCGGGTGGCTGAAAGGGCCGGAATTAAAGAGGGATATGTGACAATTGATGTTCCAAGCGTCAAATTATTACTTTCAGAACCAAGAATGGCTCAGGTAGATATTAGGGTATTGGGAGATGACAAGCAGGTTCGATGGTTTAAGGAACATACCCCTATGGCTGAAGCACTAAGGACTAGACAGGTAAGCCAAGCAGCTTGCTACATCATGACGTCACCCGGTAATGAGGAAAATGTTGCGAAAATTGCAAAAAGAGTTATCTTTTCTGAATAGGAAAAAAACACCTAATTGCAATAAATTACAGTACATTTGTTGTGAAATCATTAAAACATCTTCGAGGTGGCACTGACAACACAAGAGTGTTATGAGGATTGAATATGATTGAAGAAGCCATCGCGGTAGTTAAGAGTAGAGACCCTGAACAGCCTGAATTTCATCAGGCGGTGTTGGAAGTACTAGAGTCACTAGAGCCAGCGTTAGAGATGCACCCAGAATATCTGGAATCAAAAATACTTGAAAGATTGGTGGAACCCGAACGAGTAATACAATTCCGAGTTCCATGGATGGATGATGACGGCAATACACATGTCAATAGAGGATTCAGAATACAGTTCAATGGTGCAATCGGGCCTTACAAGGGTGGATTGAGATTTCATCCTAGTGTGAATCTATCTATTCTCAAATTCTTGGCTTTCGAACAAATTTTCAAAAATAGTTTAACAGGTCTACCAATGGGTGGTGGAAAAGGCGGCTCAGATTTCGATCCAAAGGGTAAATCGGATGCTGAAGTGATGAGATTTTGCCAATCATTTATGCAAGAATTATGGAGACATGTAGGACCAAATACAGATGTCCCTGCTGGAGATATTGGTGTGGGTGGAAGAGAAATTGGATACCTATTTGGTATGTATAAGAAATTAGCAAATGAGTTTACTGGCGTTCTTACTGGTAAAGGATTGTCTTGGGGTGGTTCATTGATAAGGCCCGAAGCTACAGGATATGGATTAGTCTATTTTGTGAGAGAAATGCTTTCTACAAAAGGTGAAACATTTGTTGGAAAAAATGTAGCAGTCTCAGGTTCAGGTAATGTTGCACAATTTGCAACTGAAAAGGTAATCCAGTTAGGAGGAAATGTAGTCAGCATGTCTGATAGTTCTGGTTCAATTTATGATCCAGCTGGAATTGATTTGGAAAAATTAAACTGGATCAAGTCCCTAAAAAATGAAAGAAGGGGCCGTATTAAGGAATATGCAGATGAGCATACTGGTGTGGAATATACTGCTACAGATAGTTCATTAGATTACAACCCTATTTGGAATGTAGACGTGGATATTGCGTTACCATGTGCTACACAAAATGAGTTGAATGGTACTGATGCTGGAAATTTGATTTCAAATGGATGTATGGTTGTAGGGGAAGGTGCGAATATGCCTTGTACTCCCGAAGCAATTGAAAAATTCCAAGAAAGTGGATTGTTGTATGCTCCAGGAAAAGCATCTAATGCAGGGGGAGTCGCAACCTCAGGGTTGGAGATGTCACAAAATAGTATTCGAATGGGATGGTCAAGGGAAGAAGTTGATGAGAAGTTAGATGCAATCATGGTAAATATCCATAAAACCGCATTTGAAACAGCTGAAAAATATGGAAGACCTGGAGATTATGTTTTTGGAGCAAATATAGCTGGTTTTCTGAAAGTTGCAGATGCAATGTTAGCACAAGGACTTGTTTGATTATATTGCAGTTGGAGCAACGTGGTCATCTGATTTATCTCCAGGTTTACGTACTCTTTTCCACACACCAGCCATTAATTTATCATGGCATTTTTGGCAATAGTGAAATCTTCTATATGCTTCTCTAAATGAATATGCTTTCTTTCCAGTAGCTACTAAGTATCCCTCAGGTGATAATCGACTTACAATATCCCCATCTGAATCACAGCCAGGATAGTCACATCTCGGAATCTCTTTCATACAGATACACCTCTTCAACGCTCAGTTATCAACCCTTGCTCTCTTCATCATCCACTGGCTCTATGACTATCAGGGGAACATTCGCATCAATAGAATCTCCAGCCTTGCAATTAATTTGCGTTACAATACCAGTAATAGGTGCAACAATTTCGTTCTGCATTTTCATGGCTTCAAGTATCAAACAAACTTGTCCTTCTTCAACCATTTCTTTTGTTGAAACATGAATTGAGATTATTTTTCCAGGGATATTTGATGAAATAGTTCCTCCTTTACTTTTCTTTGAAGCACTTCTATCCCTTCTGGGAGTTTGTGATTGGAAATCAGGGATATCTATCTTGAATTTTCTGCCTCTAACTGTAGCCACAAATCCATCCTTATCCCTATCTATGATTACTTCATATTCCTCTCCATCTACAACTACTTTTCTAGTTTCTCTCAAATAAACACCTCATCTGAAAGTACTCCTACTTTGTTGCAATTGTAGAACACTCGATTGCCCAACGAGCATTCTTTTGTGATCTTGAGACCATTTTGTGCCATACAAACGGCCGGAATTTGAATGTGTAGTGTTGTTTTCTTCGATCATCTGCATTACAGCCAACATGGCTGCAACCTTTAGTGGGTCAACTTCTTCGATTGTGGTTTTCAGAGGACTCCATTCCATATTATCACCTTAAAGAGGTATATTTCCATGTTTTTTTACAGGTCTAGTTTCTTCTTTATCTAGTAACATGTTAAGAGCTCTACACAATTTTTTACGTGTATCTTTTGGTTCAATCACATCATCAATATATCCGAGAGCTGCGGCTTTGTATGGATTTGCAAATGTTTCTGAGTATTCTTCAACTAATCTAGTCCTTTCTTCAGGTGGGTTT
>CAYSJV010000013.1:0-27376 GCA_964431435.1 uncultured Candidatus Poseidoniales archaeon | reverse complement strand
GTGGTTCGGTTTTGATCATTACCCTATGTTGCAGGAACTTTTGAAGTGGATTAAAAAAAACCCATCACTTATCTGATACATCTTCCCATGGGCCAAATAACTCAATCCATCTTTTCCTAGTATCTGGCCAGATGTATTCTGTGGGATTAGTGGGGATATTTTCAGTTAATAAGTTGAACCACATTTCACCAATATTTTCTTCCGAGTCATTCATTCTATAGAAATTTGCATATTTGGAATTTAAATATTTTAAAAACCCCCTTTTAGCTCTTGAGATTAATAGAGTAGGTACACCCTGTATTGCAGATTCACTGGCCAAAGTCACACTTTGAGTTATCACTCCATCATAATTCCTCAATTCAGATGGCAGATTCCAATTTGCTTTTTCTGGCGTAATTTCATCCCGAAATTCGAAGTTAAAATTAGTACTAATCAATGAATCTTTGATTTGTAGAATTTCATTACTATCATGTATTCCATCACCAATAATTTTTCTAATTAGTATAGTTTTATCGACATTATTCATTTTTTTATTTGAATTGGGGGGAATTAAATGTACATGTCCATGTACACCTTCATATCGATGCAAGCGAACGTTATTCTTTGCAATATAATCGAACCACCCACCGTCATTTTCATTATCCCAATGCATAGGCAATAACACATCAGTGGCACATGTTATCCCCAGCCTATGTGCAATTATATTTGGCTCTGTATCACTCACATACCACCTTTCCTGAACCTTTCTGTTTTTACCAACTCTTAACTCGATTGGAGCACCGATTGAAACAATTCTTTGAATACGATCTCCCCCTTTCCTTTTCTTTAGTTCACTATTTACAATGTTCTTTCTACGAATACCTCTAATGATTTTGCGGAATAAGCCTACATTTTTACCTGCTAAACGGGGTACACGAATAATTTCCCTGTGAGGTAAGTATCTAGTTACTTCAATAGAATCTAGCATAGCGTCTATTTCTGGCCTTTTTGTTATAACTAACAAGTCTCTTTCAGTACCTGCCCTAATGAAACCAGACAATAACTGTAGGTGTGCAGGATGATCTAACACCCAGCAAGTAACACGTGACAATTCACACCCTCCACGTGGTGCCATTTGAAGGCAATGTGTTTATTTTACGTATTCTAGTGTCTACATTCTTAGTAATTGCTTTGAGTACAACCACGCTGGCCTTGGTCATGCAAAAGAAACAGATAAGTATTGAAGGTACTGAAGTTTATGGGCCATATAGTCCTGGAGTTGAAGTTAATGGAATGGTTTGGCTTGCTGGCCAGATTTCTCCTGAAGGGGATATTTTAGAACAAACCGAAGGGGCTTTGAAAAAGATTGATGCATTACTTTCTGCTGCTAATTTATCCAACGAGAATATAGTCATGGTTACTGTATTACTCGACGACATAAACGATTTTCAACAAATGAATGAGGCATATTCTAAATATTTCAGTAATTGCGATATTCGCCCAGCTAGAGCAGCATTTGAAGCTGGTGCACTTCCAGCAAATGCTAAGATTGAAATTGTTGTTCAAGCAGTAAGGTAGGTTTTATGCCTGGTTCACCCTATCTTGAAGATAAACCTAGGAGTTTATTGACGTGGCCTTATTTGATGAAAAGGGCAATTCCATTAATGATAGTTTCAACATTTGGTGCTTATTGGCTAGGATATTTGGTGGAATGGTTAGTTGTGTTGACAATATTTTCATTCGCTAGATTCCTCATTAAAGGTTGATTGATGAGTGTCAAAATAGAGTACCGCTTTTCAGTGGCTTGCTTCTCGCATGTGTATGGCCACAGTCAATACTCTGCCTTCTGAAATGAATATTGATGAGATAATGTCTGTTTTCAAGGCATATGATATACGTGGTATTGCAGGAGCCCCACTCACAAAGCAATTTGCTTTCAGATTAGGACAAGCATTAGCAAAATTACTAGAATGCAAGGCGATAGTCGTTGGCCGAGATATCAGGGAAAGTGGTGAAGAACTTCAAGCAGGCCTCAGTGAAGGATTACGTAAATCCGGAGTAGATGTGATCGATTTAGGAGTAATATGCACAGGGACACTGTATCATGCCACCCACCTACTAAGTGTAGATGGGGGAGTGATGGTCACAGCATCTCATAACCCACCCGAATATAATGGGTTCAAAATGACTAATGGTGTTTCTGCTATGGCGGGTTCTGAGATTCAAGATTTATTACAAATATTTTTACAAGGAGATTTTATTGAAGGTTCTGGAAAAATAATTCCTAAAGAACATTTTAAGTCACATTTAGATGACATACATGATTCTATAGATATTCCAGCGAGGAGAGTTAAGCTAGTTTTAGACTGCGGAAATGCAGTTCCAGGACCATTTATGATTTCACTATTAGAATCTTTAAATTGTGAAGTAATCCCCCTCTATTGTGAGTGGGACAACTCTTATCCCAATCATCCACCAGATCCAACTAGGCCAAACAACATGCTTGATTTGTCAAAAAAAGTAGTAGAAACAAACTCTGAATTCGGCATTGGTGTTGATGGGGATGGCGATAGAATTGGAGTTGTTGACGAATCTGGTTTATTCATACATCCAGATAGATTACTAGGTGTATTTGCATATGATATTTTGTCTAAAATAATTGGTAATAAGGAAGTTAGCGAGTTTAGTCAGGAAGAACTTACTGTAATTTATGATGTCAAATGTTCCATGGCCCTTGAACATGTAATTGAGTCTGTGGGAGGCTTTCCTTTAATGCTCAGAACCGGGCATTCATTCCAGAAGCAAGCACTTAGAGAAAGACCTTCAGTCGCTCTTGCTGGTGAAATGAGTGGGCATTTCTTTTTCAATGACAAGTGGTATGGGTTTGATGATTCATTGTATGTTGCTGCTAGATTGATAGAACTTGTTTCAAGGTGCTGTGATCCTGAAATACAAGGTAATAAATTCAGCGATATGTTTTCTATAATGCCCACTTATGCAAATACTGGAGAGGCAAAGGTACCTTGCCGACAAGAAGACAAGGAAGAGGTTATGAGAAATATTACTGAAAAATTCAGTAATTCAAATTTTGAACTTAACACTGTTGATGGGATTAGATCACGTATCTACATGGATGATGAATATGTAGGATGGTTTCTTTGTAGACCCTCAAATACTGAACCTATATTGGTCATGAGAGCTGAAGGTATGAATGATGAATCCCTCCAATATATCAAATCTTTAGTTATAGATATGATTGGTGAAATCATAAATATGGATAAATTCATTGAATCATGATTCTGTTTCTTCAGATTTTTCAGCAAGAGATTCTTCTGCTTTTTCCATTAATTGAGTACTGTCTTCTTCACTTAACCCAATTACTTCTTTTAGTGTTTCATCATCTATTCCAATTTCCTCTAGATACTTTTCATTGTCATCATGCGTATAATTAGCGTTTCTTGCCGTATCACCCGGTGGACCATAATCGTAGGGTAATAGTAGTGAAATCAAAGTGGCTTGTTCCATTCCTAGTTCACTAACCGCCTGCAATCTACGTAATTCCAGTAATTCAGGATTTTTATTCAATGTATGTGCCGCATGTGCCAGATTCTTCACGGCTTCTACCTCTCCTTCGGCCTTTCTTAGTCTAGCTCTTTTCTCTCTTTGTGCTTCGGCTTCTCTCGCCATTGCTCTTTGAAGATCAGTAGGTATTGTTACATCAGTAATGTCTACTCTTGTAATATCTATACCTATATTATGGCTGAATTCATCTAGTAATTCTTCCATTCTATTTGAAATGATATCTCTTCTCTGTAATAATTCATCGAGGGAATATTCGCCTACTACAACTCTTAGCATACTTTCGGTTGCTTGCCTTATTACTGTCGAAGGATCTGCAACACTCATCACTGAAAGAGTTGGTTGGAAAACTTTCCAATAAACAACACCATCTACTTTAATCGAAACATTGTCACGAGTGATACATACTTGGCCTGGTATATTTTCTGGGCGATCTCTAATATCTACAATTATAAATTCATCAACAATTGGAAGCCTAAATCTTAGACCATAGGATGATTCCCCTTGTAATTTTCCGAATCTAAATCTAACAGCACGTTCGAATTGGTCGAAAACATGTATCCATCCGGCTCTTCTCCAAGTACCTCTCGGTGGATTTCCAGTGGGTGGTGAACCAGGTATAGTTAGTTTCATGCGACCAGCCATACCTCCTGCCAATATCAGAAATCCAATCATTGAACCACACATAAGGCCTAAACAAATTTCTAGAATAGAACCTGAATCTAAAGCCATAATTAGACCCCCTTCTTAGCACCAAGCAAGGTACTTATTGGACCACTTGGATCTAACAATGTATCGGGGACCATCATAATCCGCGTTGAGTTGTGTTCAGCACCTACTTCAGTTAGAACTTGCAATCTTCTTAATTCCAGTAATGCTGGGAATCTGGCGAATAGTGTTTGTGCTTCTGCAAGTTTAGCGGTGGCTTCTCTTTCGGCACCTGCTTTCACGACTCTTGCTCTTGCTTCACGATCTGCTTCAGCTTCCTTGGCCATTGCACGAGTAAGTTCTTGCGGTAATTGCATATCTGTCAATTCTACATATTGGACATCAATCCCCCAAGGGTCAGTTGCTTCATCAAGATTTTTTGCAATTCTCTTTGCTAAATTTTCTCTGTCTCGAAGTACTGTATCCAAATCAACAGAACCTAGGACGTCTCTCAAGGCACCTTGTGCAGCCATTCCAATACTAGCCCTTGCATCAGTTACCTTGTTAATTGCATCACCAGGGTCTCTGATTTTGAAAAATACTACAGCATCAATGGATAATGAAATATTATCTGCAGTGACAATATTTTGTCCAGGTACATCATTGACCAACATTCTAAGGTCCCATCTGAATAATCTATCTATCCCAAATGGAAGAATTATTTTCAAACCAGGGCTCATAACTCCTTTATATGAACCTAAGCGATACAAAACTGCTCCTTCATATTCTCGAATCATCCTAATCATTGGACTGAGAAATATAAAAAAAGCAATAGTCATTCCAAAAACTATACCCCATTCTCCCGCCATGTTTCACGATTATACAGAGAACCTATATTCATATTGGACGCTTAGTTTGAATACCATTGTACAATTAGGAGGAAATATGGACGTAGTATCTCATGCATTATGGGGCCGAGTGATTACTCGTAGGAGAGTTAATCCATATCTTGCAATGACAATTGGTGTAATGCCTGATTTGGTGGCTTTTATTCCTCAAAGTATTGCAAATTTGGTGAATGGAGTCGAAAGAAGTAAGGTTACGAAAGATTCAGTAACATCAGATTTACCTTTGGCTTGGGATATATATCTCTGGTCCCACTCATTATTTGTAGTTGGCATTGCCTTTCTTATATTGTGGTGGTATTTCAGCAAAAATAATGAAACAACTCTTGGATGTATTAGAACAAATTCTGCAAGAAATGACGCTTTCTTCATGATAGTGCCTTGGTTATGGCATATATTGATAGATATCCCCGGACATACAATTCAATTTTTCCCGACTCCATTTTTACATCCATTTTCTGATATTATGATTGACGGAGTAAGATGGAGTACACCCTGGTTTTTCTTCCCACAAATTATTTTGGTTCTAGGATTGACTTACTTTGTTCACAAAAAAGAACAAGCCCAAGCAAATGAAAATTAGTATTAAGTTTCATCAACAAAATCAGCAGTATTCGAAATTGTATGAGTATAGGAAATTGCTCGCCAACTTATTGTTACATCTTCACCATCTTCGTTGTTGCTTGCAATAAATGGATCAATTGGTCCGGGTTTACTACCAGTATTTGTATCAACAGCTACAGATATTGTTACTGGCCCTCTTCCAAATCCATTTTTTGCCACAAGGCTTTCAACTTCCCCTAATGTCATATTTGCAGGTGTTGTAAAGGACGAGTTACTTGCATCCAACGCGCCACTCGTAACTTCAAAATTTTTGAGCATTACAGTCATCACTGCATCATAAATTCCACATTCGGTACTGATATATTCTCCAGTTGAATAACTCACATGTCCACTTAGTGCTGATGGATCTAATGACAAAGTTACATCATCACACTGATCAGGCCAATTACCCCCTTCATCAGTTTCTTCGTAAGAAAGAGTGAATGCAATTGCATATAGTGATTCACCTTCTAATTGTGGAATTACAAATTCAATTTCATCAGAACCTTCATCTGGAACAAAAATAGTTTCATCTCCACTGGCAATATTTGTGAATTCAAGTTCAACTAACCATTCACCTTGTACATTTTTAGCACCCTCTGATGAATCAGCGCTACCAACAATTGCAAAATATCCAGGGAAAATGAGCATAAAAACAAGTATACCACCCAAAGTGATTTGTGCAGTTCTATCGTACTGCAACTTCTCAAAATAGCGCCTATAGTCAAACATCTGAACAAACCTACGGTGTAGTGACGGGTTATGAACCTAAGTTATTCTTGCTCTTCTAAAAAATCATGATTAGATGGTAACTTTGTTGTAATTTCAATTGGCCAGTCGTTTTTCCCAGTTGACAATCCGATTAAGGCAAATCCTTTCCTACTTTTCTTGTATGTCGGTAGGAGGTAACCTAACATCGATCGTTCTCTAAATGTCCATTTCCACGGCACTCTATCCAATTTAGAAATCCAATGTTCTGCAAGGCTTTTCATATCTGAATCCGTAATTGAATTTGGAATCATACAACTAATGTAGTGTATTGCCCCACTGCTACCTTCTACATGACTCCACGTAACCATTTCAACTCCTTTGTACGGTCCAGATATTACTCTGATTCCTAGAGTTTTTGCGGCATTAACTAATGGCATTATTATTGCCCAACGATGAACCATCTTCGAACCTTCAACTCGTTGATAGTCCCAACTCGCATTTGTGATAGTTTCTCGGAAGGCGCGAACCAGTGTAACAGGGGGAACACAAGTAGGTATTTCGATGTGTCTTGCTCGGGCCATAAGACACCGAAAACCATCTTATTCATGAACATGTATCTTAACAACACATTGTGGAACCTTGCTATCTCTAGGCACACCGGCCAAGTGCGCGACCGACGCGCCTTGGGACTATTTTTCCTTCACCATGCTTTAGCCAAAGAGTGATCCAAGACCTTCAAATCCAGCCCCTTCATCTTCCTCTTCTTCCTCTACAGCAGCCTCTTCTGCAGGTGCACTTCCGCCACCAGCAGCAGCTGGTGCGGCAGCAGCTGGTGCAGCGACCGCTTGGGTCATTGCATCATCTATGTCCACCTCAGAGAGGGAAGCAACTAGCGCCTTAATTCTACCAGCGTCAGATTTGACACCAGCAGCTTCAAGCACAGCCTTGACTTTTTTATCGTCAATATCATTGCCTGCAGAGTGCAGTAGCATTGCAGCGTATACGTACTCCATTTTTTCACCTCAATTTTTTTGTTTATCCAAACAAATCTCCCAATCCATCAAAACTTGCATCTTCTTCCTCTTCTTCAGATTCTTCTTCAGCAACCTCTTCACCATCATCTGAACTTCCTTGTTCTTCAGATGACGAAGCACTTTCAGCAGCAGCACCCAATAAAGCAGCTATGTCTTCATCTATTGCTTCTGCATCAAGTTGACTTGCAATCCCTAATGCTGACGCATTAGCTTTTGCAAGCAGTATCTCAATAGTTTTGGAGTTTGTAATTTTCGCCTCTATTGCTAAAGCCAAAGCTTCACCCGAAGCCTTAGCAATCAATGTAGGCATTGTCGTTGATGTAAACCAACTAATGTTGCATGCAAGGTTGAATGAACCCGCAGCACCTGATATTAATTTTTGTCTAAATCCATCATAATCAATATCTAGTACATCAGGACTAAAGACAACCTCATTCTCTAATGTACCAGTCAATCTTAATCCAGTAATAATGGGGTTTATTCCTAATTTTGAAAGTAACATACCCAAGTCGCCTTCGAATGTTTCACCTTCATTCAGTACCGTAACATTTTTCTGAATATGAACAGATCCTTTCATTATTTTTGCAGGTATTCCAACTGTATTCAATTCTCCAACTATTGGTCCAGGTGCCATACCAGTATCTTGTTTTTCAACAATAATATCTTCTGGTGCAATATCTCCAGGTTTTGCAGCTCTACCTGCCTCTGTTTTTTTCAATTCTCTGAATAGATCAAAACTGCTATAATCATTAGTTTGTACTATCGCTGGTTGTACAGCATTTCCAAATAATGTTTCCAAATCATCAATATTTAGTCCCAATTTATTCCATACAAGCCTGAATAAAGTTTTCTTTGCAACAATTATATTCATCTTTTCTCTAAGATCTGCACGAATACCTAACATTACTCCAGCAGGAACCCCATGAACATCAATGACTGCTAAAACACCGCCTTTGCTAACAACCTCTTCAATACCCTCAACAACTGGTTTTTTCCAAGGCGCGATTTTTGGAATCATGATTCATCAACCTCCACTCTTATGGAAGACCCCATCGTTGTTTTTACGAATAGAGTGCGTATATTTCCTGCACCCCTCTCCAATTTTCCAACAACTCTGTTGTATACAGCAATTGCATTTTCGATTAGTTCATCCGAACTTTGAGAAACTGTACCTATTGCAACTTGGAATGTGACTTTATCTCTACTTCTTATTATGACTGTACCCTTAAGTCCGTTTGCAATCAATCCTGGATCTACTTTAGGAGGCACAGGTCTAGGCATTTTACCTCGTGGTCCTAGAACAACACCGAGATATCTACCAACAGTTGCCATGTGTGCAATTTCCGATAGGAAGAAATCGTATTTTTTGGCCATTTTCTTTGCAATTTTTTTGTCACTACCCATTTCTTCTATATCTGCAGGATCAATTATAGTAATTCCAGCAGTTTTGGCTTTTGCAGCAGACTCTCCACTTGCAAACATTGCAATTGATAGCTCTTTACCTCTACCATTTGGTAGTCGAACTTCTTCTTGGACACGATTTGCAGGATTTTTTAAATCAATGTCTTTCAAATTGAATGCCATTTCTACAGTTTCAACGAATTTACGCTCTTTGGTAGATTCCAAAGCCTTATTCACTGCTTCACTTATTTTTTCCTGCATTTTTTCCACCTCCGCGGTCCACGAGTTTCACCTCTCCCGCAATTCGTGATATTTTAATCAAAATTTGTCTTTATACTCTCCATCATCCATTGCTTTAATTGCTTCCTTTGGTCTTTTTCCATCCACACATACTCTCATAGATTGACAAGTTCCAATGACTTCTCTTGCTTGATTCCATAAATCTTTACCCGTTAAATCACTCGATTTATTCTTTGCGATTTCGATTACATCATCCATTGAAAGGTTTTCAGTAGCCGCTTCCCAACTGCCGTTGCACTTTGCAACACCTAGTTTTTTGCGAATCCTTCTACTAGTCCATTTGTCTGACATATCCTTCCCTCGAGCGGCTTTGCGTAAAACTCTCCATATTTAACCACGATTGAATGCTTATTGCACCCTGTCAATTACTCTAACATGATCCCCTCTCATATTCAGAGTCATAGGAATGTCAGCTTCGTACAATTCCATAGATACTTCTTCTTTTGATTCTGTTACACTAATTACTCTTGCTTTTTCTCCCTTAAATGCTCCAGAAACAATTTCTACAATACAACCAATTTCAATACCACTAGTTGCTGCTTTTGGTTCTAGATATGCAGATACATCTTCATAAGGACTCATTCCCAAAACACCTTTGGCGTTTTTGAGCGGTGTTGTAATTATAGCACCACGATTTTTCCTATCTCTTCCACCAGTTCTACCAATCAGTTTCTCTACATGGTGTTGCGCACTAGATTCAACAAAGATGTACCCTCTCATTTGATGGGGATGCAAAATACTGAAAATTTCTCCACGTACGTTGTGCAAGGTTCCAGTACCAGACAATCTTGCTCTCATTTCTTCTACAACTCTTTGTTCTGAACCAATTGCTGTTTTTACAATGTAAAGGAAACCCGATACATCTCCAAACAAGTTCAATAAATTGTCTTCACTACCTGCTACTTCGTTACTAGTATAGCAAGGAGTTTTGTTTTCTATAATTCTACCTGGATCTACCCATTCAGCTTCGTCATATATTGTAGCCGGTGTAATTTCTGAAGTTGTATCGGTCATCACTAATACTGGAGTAATGTCATTTAATCTACCATCAATTTCAATTTGTCTAGATTCACCTAATCTGACAAATGAAAGTTCTGTTAATGGAATCCCTGTTGCCTCATTTACTCGATTTAATACTTCATCTATGAGAGTGGCATCACCGACTCCATAAACACCATCCCATTGTCCAACAAAATCTCCTGCACATCTTTTTAGAGATAGCGCATTCAATGTTTCGGAGTGCCTGACAAATACAACATAACTTCCAGACATATATTACACCTCTTTAGCCAATAAGCGCTTCAAATATCCACGGCAATACATCATCCATTGTTACTAAAACCACGAATCCAATAAATCCTAAAATAAACATGCCAATTCCACAAACGTAATTTGTCTGTTTGAATTCTTGTGAAGTAGGTTTTCTAGCCATCCTTAGAATTCTAGCCCAAGATCCTCTACCTAATTTTCTGAACTGTAATTCTATACCATCTTGCCACTGTTGTACCTTATCTTCAAAAGATGCACTGGCACTATCTTTAGATGACTTTGACTCTGACATAAGCACTCCTCGGGTGTGACGCCACCCACCGCCCCATTTTAAGCCAACCGCAAGCAACGATATCTTTAATCTGTCAATCACTTATCACCAAGTTAATCAATAATCATTGAATCGTATATTAGATTAATTAGATTTTTGTGGACACACTGTGCAGAGAGATTTGAGAAAGGTAGCGACTGCGCTGATAAAAAATATAAATAAAGTTCACATGGCAATATTGTTTATTTCATTAATGATGATTCCAGCGGCTTTTACTGCCTTAGAGCCGATAGATATTGAGTCATATAACATCGAAAGGGAAGAAATAGAAGCCGAGGTATTAGTTACTGAGGAATTTTCATCATCGACAGAGGTCGTTGGCTTGGCAGTCAATCTAAGAGACCCTAGTTATTGGGACTCAAGCAATGTCGAAAGATTTAGTGATGGAAGTATAGACTATACGACTTTACCACAAGCTACAGAAATAATGATTTATCCTGAAGAAGGTGAAGGAGTTATTTCACCTGCAGGTGGGATACTAAATTTGACAGTTCTCAGGGAGATAGATAGAAAACAACAGATTATCTGGGAAGAACCAATTTCTGAATTCTATTCACCAATGGTTGATGATGTTCTCGGTGTACAGAGTGACGGTGTGCAATCTATTGCAGGACATATCAGAGGTTTTATGTCTAATGAAAGTCCACTTACACAACCTTCATTCGACCTTTTTGGAGAAATCGTATATCCTGAAACAAATTGGTCTGATTGTGGTGAATTAGAATGTTTGACTTTCGACGATCCAAATGTTACTCAGAATCACATCGACCTTGCAGTTAGCAGAATTGCTGTACGCAATGATGGACGCTTTATGCGCTGGCTTTCTCTTGACCGCACATTTGTTCAAGATCCCACATCTGCTGCATTGGGACCTTTAACTGGAAAATTTGGAGAAAATGATTTTTTGATAAAGGGTAGATGGACGGCTTCATCTACTTGGATATTGATAAATATTGACAAATCAAAATTATTTGAGTCGGGATGGACTAATATTTGGAAGGATTCTTATCAGGAAAAAGAAATAGGTCTTTACGAGGGTCATCTACAAATTGGTGGTTATCTCTTAGAGGGAAATGAATTTGAAACTCACCCACCTTATTATAATCAATCTCAATGTAAAAAGTTGGCAGATCAGGGCACTCCCTGCTCATGGGATTGGTCATTGGTCGGATTAGAATCTAGGGTCAGAGCGGAAGATCAAACAACAGTGACCCTGATGTTAGGACAAGCTGTGAATATAGAAGTCAATAGAGAGATGCAGTCAAGCATTGGTCTGATAGTACTGATGGTCGTCATCATAACTGGATTTCTTTGGCTTAGTTTGAAGAGGATAACTGATGTTGCGATAGTTTTACTTGCTCTTGGTTTGTCACTTTTGTGGATGCAGGGATTGATTGGGATTACTGATTTCTTGAGTAATTTGATAGGCATTCAAATAATTAGTAGATCTCAATTTTCTAATCTCCTTCCAGTATTGATAATCGCTCTTGGAATTGATGATTCTTTACATGCACTACACCGATATAAGGAAGAAAGAAAGAATGGCAAATCTACTCGAGAATCAGCTCATCAATCAGTTTCAAAAGTTGGAAGGGCAATCTTGTTGACATCATTGACTACAATAGTAGCATTTGGTTCAAATTTGATTTCAGATATTCCAGCACTTCGGAGTTTTGGAGTTGAAGCAGGGTTGGGTGTGTTTTGTGCATTCGTTCTTACTGGTTTGTGGGTTCCACTAATTAGATTAAGTGTTGATAACTTATTGGAGAAAAAAGGTAAACTAGGGTCACCATTGGATGAAAAAAACTTCTATTCTCCTAAGCTATTGGGCAGTATAGCCAGTAAAGCGGCTTTACCAAAAATTTCAGTAGCAATTTTATTAATTTCGTTATTGATTACAGCACCTGCAGTGTATGGAATGAAATCACTAGAAGGTGGTTTCAAAATTGACGACTTGTTAGATCCGGAATCTGATTGGGCAATAGGCGTCAATGTGATTAATGACCGATTTAGTACAGAAGGGGAAATGTCAGCATTACTAATTGAAGGTGATATCTTAGATCCAAGAGTGTTTGCAGGGATTCATGAATTCAGATTAAATACAAATGAAGTTGGCCCAGGTGGAGAAAAAGGAAACAAATATGCTTTAAATGCAGATGGTACTTCCTCAATACTTGGTTTGGATCAGATCGTTATGGCAGCTATGTCTGGAATGCTATCAAATGAAACTCCATTTCAAATTGCAGGGTGGAATTCATCTTTGGAAAATAATGGTGTAAACTGCCCTTCATTGAACCTATCTGATGATGAAGGTGTGGATTTCTTATTAGTACGTGCTCCATCAGATTTAGTACCAACTTTACAATCAGTAGTGTTGTCTGGAGATTTCGGTGGAATAAACATTCCAGATTTGAGAGAAAGGGGATGCTTAGCCTTTTTTTACGGCTATATCTACACTTATGGTGTTCCGGCGACTTTCCGAACTCCAGCGATTCCAAATTCAGTCGTTGAATTATATCTATATCCCTCTCTGGAATTAAATCCACAGAAACCATGGTTAACTGTTGATGGTGAAGAACCAATTTATCCACATACTGTCATGCGTTTTGGAATAAGAACTCCCGAAGATTTACCAGGAATGAATCTATTTTTGAGCAAAGAAATATATTTTGATGCTAGCCCTTTTTTGAACTTAACATCAAATGGAGGTGAACGTACTTCATTAGACAGTGCATTAGAAAGCGAAGAAAACCCTGTGAGTTGGGTAATTGCTAATGGAAAAGCTGTATCAAGATTTGTGGCAATGGATTCATATCAAGGACAACTGCAAGAGGCAATGTTGTTTGGTATTTTCTTGGTATTAATTGTACTATGGATTGGATTCGGTTCTTTACGTCAATCAATATTAACTACGATACCAATTATGTTTGTTGTTGTTTGGCTATATGGAATAATGTATGCTATGGGTGGGAATTTGAATCTGGTTACATTGACGATTTCATCCATGTCGCTTGGAGTTGGTATTGATTATTGTATACATGTCACGGAACGATATAATGAGGAGAAGAATAAGAATCCGAAAAACACTTCTCGCGCAAACCTTCGAAAAGTAGGCTCCACATCAGGTCTTGCTTTGGTAGGATCTGCAGTTTCTGATGTCATGGGATTCTTGATAATTACACTTTCACCAATGGGTATTTTCTACCAATTTGGTTTTTATTCCGCATCTATGATATTTCTTTCATTACTTGCCTCCCTTCTACTTATTCCTGCGGCGATTATCATAAGTGAATATATTACTAAAATAGGTAAAACTGAAACTTATTAATGAGAAATTAGTATGTTTTTGGATAAGTAACAGTCTTGAACAAGTTGTTTCTCGGGCAAGTACTACTGAATTGGGTTAACCCCTTCAGAAGTAAGTCGGTGATGATGTGGTAGAAGATACTAATCAGGTTGATGAAGAGGATTGGACATCCTATTCAAGTGCAGGTCCTAGTGGAGAAAGTTACAATCCTTGGTCTGAATTAGATAATTCACAACAAGAAGAAAATGATTTAGAAAGTTTTGACCAGATATATGACAGCGAACAACATGAGGAGGTTTTACCAGCACCATCTCTTAGTGGGATCAAACATTTAATCAAAATCGGCGCGTGTAATTTTTGTCTTGGCAGATTAGGTGGTTTAAATTCTAGGGAAGGCACTTTTGAGGAAAGAGGATTGACTATTAGGGAACAACATGAAGAAAAAAGCGAAATTAAAGATGGCATGAATAAGCATTGTCCATTCTGTGAGGATTTATTTGAGGATGTTGAAAAAATTAGTGATATGCTTGTATCGGAATTAAGCGAATTTGAATTTACTCGCTTACAGTTAGGTGCACAATTCCCTTCAGATTTAACAGAAGATGAAGATATGTTGCGTGGTAAATTTGGTGCCCCAGGTAGTTTACCATTGAAAAGTACTTTTGTTTCAGAGGTTGCAAAATCAGTTAGTAATAAAATAAAAAAAGTTCAGATAGTAAATGACGCACCAGATATTTTAGCTTTAATAGACGTAGTCACTTTTTCTATAAAATTAGATAACAGATCTGTGTTTCTGTATACTAGATATCGGAAATTGGAAAGGGGCATACCTCAAACAAGGTGGCCTTGCAGAGCATGCAAGGGACGCTCAGGGGGATGTGAAAATTGTAATGGCTCCGGTCTTCAATATGAAACATCAGTACAAGATTTAATCGGTAACCCCTTACTTGAAATATTTGGGGCAACAGATCATTCCTCTCATTCAATGGGAAGAGAAGACATTGATGTAAGGTGCTTAGGCAGGGGACGTCCAACAGTTATCGAAATGAAGAAACCGAAAAAACGTAACATCGATTATGAAAAATCAACTAAAATCGTAAATTCTGAGGCTAATGGATTAATTGAGATTGAAACATTCAGAATCTCAAATAAAGCCGAAGTTGTGCGTTTGAAAGGCAGCCCTTCCGAAAAAACATATCGGATCTGCTTCAAAATATCGAGTGAGACTGAGGAAATACCCAATTCAGATGAAGTGATCTCAAAATTGAGCGAACTTTCAGGCGTTGAATTAGAACAAAGAACCCCAAATAGAGTTTCCCATAGAAGAGCAGACAAAATTAGAAGGAGAAAAGTAGTTTCTTTGGATGATATAACAGTTGAGGGCAGTGAGATTGAGATTACGATAAGGGCACAAGCGGGAACTTATATCAAAGAACTCGTTACTTCTGACGAAGGAAGAACGGTACCATCAATCTCTTCAGTACTAGGATTAAATTGTGAAGTTATGTGGTTAGATGTACTGGAAATACACGCGGATTAGGTAAATCACACCAATTGTTCAAAATCGGTTGACTTATTAGAGGGATGTCAGTGGCCGCAATGCCCCAGTTTGTGTAGTGAGGAATTGATATGAAGAGGTCAAAGGGAGTTAGGCAAGGAACACGCTATATTGTTAGTAGATCTAAGAGCGAACGTTCTAGGTTGAATATTTCCCGAATTATGCATGATTATTCGGAAGGAGATAGTGTGGCAATTGTGCTAGATGGAGGCCAGCAAATGGGTATGCCTCATAGACGTTTTAACGGCAAGACTGGCGTGATTACAGGCAAACAAGGTCGAGCGTGGGTAATTGAGGTAAAAGACGGACACAAAGCAAAAAAAGTTGTGTCTCGTCCTGAGCATCTAAGACCACTAAAAGGGTGATTATATGGTAAGTAAGGATGAAGAATTTATTGACTATGCTAGAGTTAGGGATTTTCTAATTAATGCTAAAAAGAGGAGAGGTTTTCTTTCCTTTGAACAAAAAATGGCATTGCAGCATGCTGAATGGGCCGCAAGTGATGGAAGAAATGGATACCCTACTGATTCAAAAGTGTATCAAGATATGTTTAATTTATTTATGGATATAGAAAAAATTTCGAATTATCCAGAAGTAGCTGCAAAGTTAGCAGAAGTCATGCCAATGTCTTCAGAGGAGGTTAAAGCAATTTTAGCATCCAGAAGAATTGCGGTAGATGATTCCCAAGTGGAAAATATAATAGAAATAGTGAGACAAAACATTGGTATCGAATAATCCTTTTTTTTTCAGAGGGTCTTTTATGAATCGTGATAGTAATTGGAATGATAAGGGCGAGGTGAACCCTCTAGATACGGAGACACATGCTAGAGTAATTTCTTTTCAGCCTCCATTAAATGAAGTCATTGCTTTGACTGAAAACGGCCTTTATTTAGTGAAATTAAGATCAGTGAAAACGATTAAGCATTTTGATATAGGTCAACAGGTTTGTATTTCAATAGATGAGAATGAGAGGGAAGAAATAGAATCAGTGCTTAGAATAATTAGGTACAAGGATTTGTCAGGGCAAGGGAAAAATGATATCTCTCAGATTATAGGTGAAATTATTTTGGAAAAACCGGAGGCATACTTATCATTTTTCAACAGAGCGCAACATCTATCAAGAAAGATGCATTCTTTTGGATTATTACCCGCATTAGGTCAAAAATTAGCATCACAACTGGCGGAAATGAGGGGTAGAGGATGGGGTTCACTAGAAGAAGTGGACGCATCACTCAAACAGATCAGGCCTAATTTTAATGTTGAGGCATTGTTGGCTGAAAGATTTGTTCAAGAAATGGAAAACCCTCAAGATGTACCTAGGCTGATAGATCTTCTACTTCGAAGGGACGTGTAATCCCAATGGCTAAAAGTACGGCCAAGGATAAAGTACTAAAATTTCTAGAATACCACTCCCCTGTTAAAAAATTGGGGCAGCATTTCATAATTGATAGTGAAGTAATAAAACGTTCAATCGAATTGGCTAATTTTGATTCTGAAGAAAACCTTACAATTCTTGAGATAGGTCCAGGTCCTGGTTCTCTAACTCAAGAATTATTAAACACAGGAGTTAATGTTGTTGCGATTGAATTAGATAAGGATGCGATCCAATTTCTTAATCAACATTTTATCAATGAAATATCCTCTGGTAGATTAAAGTTGATTGAAGGAGATGCCCTTAGAGTAGAATGGCCAGAAGAAATAACTCATATTGTGTCCAATATACCTTACCAAATATCTAGCCCTTTGTTAAAAAGAATTGAATCAAGTAATCATTCTATTCAACAAATAATCCTGCTATTACAAGAAGAATTTGCATCTCGTTTATCCGGTAATGGTCCCCCATCAAATGTTGGCCCTTTGAGTCTAATGACATCATTAAATTGGACAGTTGAAAAGGATCTTAAGATATCTCCTAGTTCATTTGTACCTTCTCCAAAAGTGTTCAGTAGGATTGTAAAATTAGATAGAATTGATAGAATTGAACAATTGGTAGATTCCCCTCCTTTTTCAAACAACGAATTACCAGTCCCTTCCCACCAGTTGATTGGTAAGATTTGTAGGCATTGCTTTAATAATCGAAGGAAAAAGATTAGAAATACATTATCAAATTTCGGTCCAACAAACAATTATGAGATAAATTCATGGAAGGAAATATTTTCAAAAGTATCAAATTTAGAATATGAACGATATTTGGGAGAGGGTTGGTTAAACCGTAGACCTGAGGAATTTAAAATCATAGAATGGGTTATTTTATCAGCCGTAATTATACATTTATCTAATAAAAAATGACAATTTAAATTGATAAATTACTTTTGGAGGTCAAAAAAGTGCTAAAACAGCAGTGGCTTAACAAAGGTCCGTCGTTACGGACCACCGCACGGGGGGGAGTATATGGCCAAGAAAGACACCTATCTAGCACTACTTAGACGAGGTGTTGATGATAACACTGCAATGATATTAGCAGATGCAGGGTTAAAAATAGGCGATTTGAAAAAGATTACAAAAGAAAAGTTAGTTGAAAATTATGGTCTAAAACAGGCTACAGCTAAGGCCGTGTTGGAAGTAATAAACGCGGCTCCTTCTGCCCAAGGAAAACAACGGTTTCTGACTAATGTCTTGGCACCCAAACAGAAGAAAAAGAAAATGGATAAAATAGAAGAAACCCGTTTTCAGAGACAACAAAAGGATATTCTTGCAGATTTAGATGAAGAGAAAGAACGACTTAAGATGGCTAAAGTTGAAAAATACCGAGCACAAAAATCAGTTATGAACAGACTTGGTAAAACTTGTGAATTATTGATAAAATTAGAAAATAATTTGCATGATGAATCAAAAGAGGATCAGAAAGTAAAAATTCGAGATCAACTAGAAACTAGGAATATGGAGGCTGCTAGAGATTGGGAATTATTGAATATTGAGGGCCTTCCTCAGGATATAGTGGACTTTCGTAGAAATCAGATTCCATCATTGATAATGCATGCTTGCCCTGAATGTGGGGAAGAGGTTGATCCGAGGAATGCTAGAAACTTGGACGATCAAGTAAATTGGTCATTAGCTTGTTGGGAATGTGGCTTTGCAATTACATCATATCTTGGAGATGCAGTTGACGAATGGATGGAAAACGGTAAAAAGATCAAAATCAAATCTGGCAAGAAGCCAAGAAACCCAGTTCCTCCTAAACCTGCTAGAGCTAGTTACGAAACTATTGAATCTTCAATTCAGAAAGATCTCAAAGAAACAGGTGCAACTGCGGATCAAATTGCAGAAGATGCTAGAGAATCAACACTTACTGCAGGGTTAATGTCGATTAATGATTGGATTGAACAATTAATTAGTTCAAAAGGATATATACAAGCGCAAGAAGACCGCGAAGACTTCATATTGAAAACAGGTGCAGGTGCGACTAAATTTAACAAATGGATGAAGAAAGCAGGTCTTTACTTCAATAAACAAACAGGGCGCTGGACCCGATTTTCAGATAGGTAATGGAAAGTGTCATCATGTCCAGTGATGGAAACAATGAGGTGAAACCATTGGTAAGGTTTTTCAGAGGTCAAAAATTGTTGGGTGCTACAGTTTCAGATAAAAATTTGACAATATGTGAACATGCAATTGCATCAGAGGTAGAGATTCCTACTAACTGCACATCTGGAACATGTGGGACATGTTTGGTTAGCATTATCTCAGGGGATGTAGATATGGGTGATGACCTGCCAAGTGGTATTGATGAATTTACAGTTGAAGAGGGTGGGTGCTTAGCATGTATCTCACACGTAAAAGGTAATGTCGATATTGATATAATCCCCCCTATTTAGGTGGTTTAATGGGTATTTCAGAATGGGGATTTGTTGAATATTCATTATTGATAATAGATATCTTTATTCTTGTAGTATTTTTTGGCTTTTTGTATTTTAAATTGAAATCAAAACTAAAACAAGTAGAAACATATCAGAGAGGAAAATTTGCGGATGAAGTTGAATAGAAGTAATTGCTTAGCACTTACTATGGGCAGTAGAAAACAAATGTCTCATAAGCGTAAAATCGCGTCTTTAGTATCTAAATGGGAAGAAACACATATTTCCGGGTTAATAACTAAAGTTGGCATTATACAAGCAGTCGATGTATCCGATAACGGTGATGTAATTGTTATTTGTAAACCCAAAAACCCTCATTGCTCTGCAACATTATTTAATCTAGCAGAATTAAGGAAATCTTTACTTGCAATTAAGGGGTTAACTACTGTAATGATAAAAATCGTAGAAATTCCTGGTGCTGAACGATGGACTGCAGCAATTAATGAATAGATATTCAATCAGTACTTCTTTCTCTCCATTGTTGAATTCTTAATGGAAGATTAACTGCAAACATTAGTCCCACTATCATAAATACAAATAATGTACCCAACGCGACACCATATACACTTACTAGTTCTACGCTGTTTTCCATTCTAAATGCAGATTCTTCTGAAAATATACTAACGAAGAAAGGAACTATGGTATTTACAGTGAGGACCATTGTAGCAAGGATACCAGCTATAATTGGATTGATAATTAGTGCTCTGTGGTATTTTTTGATAATCTTTTTTACATTCATTACGTATACTTCATTAGTTCTAATACTTGTATCCAACATACTAAATCTGATGATGCCACTTGTAATCTCGAAATACATTACTAATGCAATTGCATACATCACAATTAATCCAGTTTGTAACCAGATACTGGCATCTACATCTGCGGAAAATCCTGCTTCACCCCAACCGAGCGAAACTTTTGATGCAGCAAACCTCATTGCAACGAATATGAATAAAATATACGAAATTAATAGCCAACGAGGATCTCTAGAGAATGCTCCCCAAAATCCAATCCCTATTGCTGAAAACACGAATATTGTATGGATAATTGTTGCTGCATTACCCGCACCAAATATAACATACCAAATTGTACCTTCAGCAGGAGTAACTACAAATGTCAATAATCCAAGAATGATGAGTAAGGCATATCCTACAATTTGTAGATTCTTTACCATTCTATCTGCAGGTAAAAATTTCAAACGAGGTACTATTGGTCCTCCAAGAAGACTTTCTATAAATCCAGGTACTTCTACATCCGGTATTGCATCTTCTGGGATTTCAGTCCCACTCTTTCCTTTACTTGCCAATTTTTTCCTACTTGGTGCAGCAGCTCTAACTGTTTTACCATCATAGAGATGTGCAGTGTCGCCTGATTGTGATGTTGCCATATCTTTTTCACCTTCCTTAGAACCCTCTTGCCCCTGCTAATGCCGTAGAAAGTAGCATATCTGGTTCCCAATCACAGATATTGACACCAAGAGAACGTAACTCTGTAATCAAAATATCTCTTTCAGTCTTCATAACTTCGTATCCAGTCCTATCTAATCTTCTAGCATCAAATTCAAATTCAAGACTGGATGGTGATAGTACTGTAACATCAAAGTCTCTTGCTCTAAAGTCTCTTAATGCATTAATCAATGTGGGGTCATCTTCTAAATTGCTCATTACAACAATTGGGCTACCTTTGTTGATGTGCGGTAGAATTCGATTTACAACAACTTGTAGAGGTATACTTCCTCTTGCCATTGCCCCTGCCAATTTGGTTAGGATGACATATAGTTGTTTAGAACCAGTGTCTCTATCTACAGAAATAATCTCATCTCCATATAAGATAACACCTACTGAATCTCTACGTGAAAGGAAGAATTTAGTCAAACTTGCAGCGGCTCTTGTTGAATATACCAATGCATTCCTACTAACAGGACCTGTTTCCGATACAGATCTACTATCTACAATTAATATGATATCACTTACTGCATCTCTTTCTCTTTCGTTAATTTGTAATTCACCAGTTCTAGCATAAGCATTCCAATTGATTGAACGCATTTCATCTCCTTGGACATATTCTCTTAGTGCATAGAATTCCGAACCCGGTCCAGGATTTCTGATATTTACCGCGCCAGTGAAAATCTTTGGCACTCTGCTTTTGAGGAATGCATCTTTCAAATCTTCCATTTTAGGAAAAACCAAGAAATCATTGTAAATGTGAACTTCTTTTTCTTTGTGAAACAATCCAAATGTATCTTGAACTCGAATGGCCACTGGGCCTATGCTGTAGAAACCCCTCAATGGGCACTCCACAGTGTATTCAATGAACGTCTCCCTTCTTGGGCCTAATTCCATAAGGACATAATTTGCCCCCTCTTTCATTCTCATTACTTCAGGAACTCTATCTCTAACTTCTAGAGTCTTGGCCAATGGACTATGATTTTGCATTCTCAAGGTTACTGCTACTTCTCCATCTTCAAATACTCTTGCGGAGGATAGTTTTCGCATTGCAGTAATATTTGATAATGCAATACCCTCTTCGCCTTCCCATTCATCTGATCTTCTTCCAGAAGCAGAAACATCTGCGTGGCTAGTAAATAATGCTGCATATGTGAGAAATACAAAAATCACTACTGCAACTGAAACTAATTGCTGATTTCTAAGAGTCAAACCTAGTAAATATAATGCAAGCGCAAGACTTGCAAACATTGCTGATTTTCGACTCCATGCCATGTTCATCCCCTCCCCCTTGAGTTAGGGTTTCACACAGTTGGCACAGGAACCTCGCGCAAAATTGTTTGTATAACTTCACTGGCCTCTAATCCCTTAATTTGGTGCTCCGGCTTTAGAATAAGTCTGTGTGCAATTGCAAGTGTGGCAACTGACTTAATATCGTCAGGTGTAACAAAATCTCTTCCTCTCATTGCTGCAGCAGCACGAGAAGTCTTCAGAAGTGCTTGAGAACCACGCGGAGATGAACCAACTAGTACTCGAGGATCTTCTCTAGTTCTAGATACTAATTCTACCATGTACATTCTTAGTGCAGGATCTACGTAAACATCTTCACATGCTTGTTGCATTGCTACAACACGTTGTGGATCTGTGATAACTTCCACATCTACTGCATCCTTTCTTCTTTTAATCCTTCTAGCCAAAATTTCATCTTCATCAGCACGGTCAGGATAACCAACGCTCATCTTGAACATGAAACGGTCTAATTGTGCTTCTGGAAGGGGATATGTACCTTCTTGTTCAACAGGATTCTGAGTAGCCATAACAATAAATGGTGATGGCAATTTATGAGTTACCGTACCTATTGTCACCTGTTTCTCTTGCATAGCTTCTAACAATGCAGCCTGTGTTTTAGGTGGCGCACGGTTAATCTCATCAGCAAGTAGAAGATTACAGAACAGTGGTCCTGGCTTGAATGTAAATTCACCTTTCTTAGCATCATAGATGTTTGTACCTGTAATATCTGCAGGTAGCAAATCCGGTGTAAATTGAACACGTTTGAAATCACAACCAAGTGCATCTGCAAAAGTGTTTGTCATCAAAGTTTTTGCCAATCCAGGGTAATCTTCAAACAGTAAGTTTCCATTTGATAGAATATTTATCATTACATTGTCGATTACGTGTGCTTTACCGATAATAACTTTCTGTACTTCGGCTGACAATGCTTGACTAATTGCTCCTACTGCAGTTAGTCTTTCTCTTACTTCAGGTGAGCTCTGGTGTTTTGGCTGCGCAGGTGCTGCTTGTGCCGCAGGCGCCATCGGTGCCGCTGGTTGAGCGGCGGGTACTGGTGCTGCGGGTGCAGGTGCTGCTTGTGCGTTCGGTGTTGGTGGTGCTGGTGGCTGCATATCATATCCTCCTTTGTTCTGCTTATTTACCCCATCGGCGAATAGTTTGCATCAATTGACGCAGCTCTTGGGGTGAATACGTTCTGTTCTGGCTATATGCCAATTCAATTAGTCTTGGCTCTGAAATCATCGTTTGGATTTCTCCAGGGCTTTTTACAGCCATTTCATCTCTAGTTAAGTCGTGAAATAACCTCACTTTTGCCATCAAGGCTTCACGTACTCTTTGCTGATATTTACTCGGATCGATTTTACTTGGCCTTTCCCTAAATCTCGTCAAATCAAATATATGTCTCCAATTATCTTTTTCAGGCACAACCATTATTGCAATTGCTAGCAACGCTAGCATGTTTAGAACTATTAACCATTTTAACCATGTGTCCGAAGTAAGTAATACAATTGTACTCATAGTCTCTGAGAACGGCTCAGTCAATACTCCAGTTGCATGTCTACTCTCATCAAATACTACGTAGAATCGATCAGGGTTTTTCCGTACTAAGTTCGAAATAACATCATTATCAAATTCCATCATATCATAAACCAACGCTTCAAAATATCTTGAATTCCCTAACCATTCATCATCACCAGTTGTAATTTCAGTTTTCCAACAATTTTGGACTGGGTTTGCATCATCAACACCTACGTGTAGGCAGTATGAATCTTTACCAGTCTTTTTTGCTTCATCCAAATCCCACAAATGATTAGAGAATGCAGCGTGTCCCGATACAAAAACAATAGAGCCTGTGACATTGACTTCGCTTAGAGCATTATTTTCGCCAGATTTTTTGTCCAATGCTATGACTTCTGGATAATCTACTCTAATAATTAATTTATTTTCTTTTGAACCAAGTATTACGTTACCTGTGAGTGATTGCGTTCCTTGATCGTCAAGGAATGCTCCAGGCTGGGCATTTGAGAGAAAACTGACTTCTCGATATACATAATTTTCATCACTTGGGTCACTGCTTTCACCCTTCCCTGGTCCAAGTAATTGCATTGCAGTTGGTTTGCTAAACATAACAGGCATAGCACAATTGTCTACATCGGGTACCTCTAATTCAGCACTTGAGCAACCTCTTCTTGCAACATCTTCATCGATATCTGAATTTATTGTGGCCATGGACCAAATATTCCTTTGATTGTCTGGATACAACTCATTAGTTTCCAAATTTTTCGTTGAATAGTAATTTCTATCGTCAATTAATCCAAATTCTGCGTTTTGATATTTGACACCAAATTGATCTGCAACAATTTGGGCATTTGAGCCATTACTTGCAATTATTACTTTACCACCTTTTTGGGTTACAAAATCATATATTGCTTCGGCTTCAATTTGATCAATTGGCTTCTCTGGAGCTATTATCGTCAATAAGGTTCTATGGGGTTCTCTCCAATCATTAACCAACATCGGAGTTGATAATGTATTGTAAACTTGATAACCTTCTTTTGGCGTAACATGTGTTTGGGAGTCTAAATCATCAGCCATTAGATTTAATTGCTGATATTGTAATTCTTCAGAACTTGCATCAGTTACATATGCGCTGTATACAGTCTCGTTTCCAATCGATGCAATAACTATCAAAATGAAGGACAACAGGAGTGTAGTTACAAAACCAGCAAATAAGACAGTTTCCAATCTTACTTTCTTTTTCTCTTCTTCTACCATTTATGTTCTCCTCAATGTAAGCAATACTACAGTGCCATCCCACCGCTACACCTCTTAAATTAGTTGCCCTATGCTGCTTGCACTCATAAAGCCGTTTTGTACGTGTTTTGACTTACAAATTATTGAGGATAATACTCTGAATCACCATTTTCTCTTTTTTATGGCAACTATTGATAACATCATGATTACTTCAATCAATCCAATAGATGGAGCGAAATTACTTGTAACTACATCATCAGGATCATTGGGGTTATCATTAGAGTCTCCATCTGCCGTATTACCTGTTGTTGAAGAGCCATCTGAGGATGTGCCACTTGTTCCTTTTCGTATTTCTACAGTTACATCATCTTCATCTGATGGATTTGATATACCCTTTTCAGAATCTGATTTAGAGTAAATTACTATCGAAACATCACAAGTTTTTGATGGATGACTTGAGGGTGCTACAACTGTTATGCTGTGCGTTTTCATACCACTCCCCGAATCAAGAGATGAACTCACAGTCATACCTTCAAGTGCTTCTAAATTTTCTATTTGTAATTGTGGGCACTGTTTATGATATGCAGTGGGTGATGTAATTTTATCCTCATCATTACCAGTATTTGTGATGGTCAAATCTATTTGAGTCTCACCCCCCGAATTTATTGCACCAGGGGGATTCCCAATTTCTAGGCTAAAACCTGTAATATGGGGTATGATCAAAGTAGATGAAATACTATGTGATTCAGGATCAGGTATTTGTCCTGCACTATATGCACCAGCATTTATGTTCAAACTTTTTTCTAAACCTGCTTTATTGGAAAGCACATCAACTCCTGTAATTGCTAAGTTCATAGATACATTTTCACCTGCTCCAATTTCAATAGACTCTTCACTAGAGGTACTCGCATCAAATGGCAAGTCATATTCTAACTCGACAGTTATTGACCATAAGTAATTATTTTGAATCCAATAGTCTAACACTATCGCCCCCTCTTCATCAAGTGTGAACCCCTCATCTGCTTGGTCAACTGAGTCCCACCCGATTTCGTAACCAACAGGAGCATTGGGTTGAGCCGATACAATATCGGATGAGGGGATTATTGATATTGAAAATATAATGAGTGTAGATATTACTAAAAAGTTCTTCAGATACATATTATTCACTCTCTAACATCGGCTTTAGAGCACGCTTAACTAGTACACTCACCATCTTTTTGCGATAGTTGGGGGGTAAGAATGTATTGTTTACGGGCTTTACAGATTTCTGGATTTTTGCTGCCAACTTTTTTATTGATTCTCCATCTACGTTTTCTAATAACTCTCTCGCTTCAGGATGCAATCGAGGTATTGACTCTAAAGCGGTAGTGGCTATTCGAATATTATCTACAGTTCCATCCTCCTTATTTTTCCAAGCAGCAGCAACACCTGCTTCGGGAAAGTCCCACGATTCCCTCACACGTAATTTTTGATAATCTCCTTTCCATTCCATCACATCTTCAGGAAGTGTGACATGTGAAACCATTTCACCCTCACGCAGTACATTTCTTGTGATACCATCTTCTTGAAAAAATTCTGAGATAGGCACACTTCTAGTACCACTTGGATGTATCATATGTATTGTGGCATCTAATGCCAATAATGGTGCAGCCAAATCCGCCTGATATGTTGCCACACACAAGTCATTTTGATTAGGGATTACTCTACAATCAGCATCAGTTTTATTGTCACATTTGTGGCACCATTCAATTGATTTCCTCCAATCTTCACCCTGATTAAACCAAAAACATCGTGTATCAAGACAAATATTTCCACCAACTGTTCCTGATTTTCTAATCATTACTGATGCTATTGTTGCTGCAGTCTTCGCAATTAATGAGTGGGATTTTTCAGAGTTTGCAAGGTTATCTAGACGTACCATTGCACCTATGTGAGTTGTACTAAATTGGTGTAATTCTTTTATTTTAGCAAGAGATATTACATTTTGTTTGACATTAATATGCCATTTGTAGTTTGGTAATAAATCAGTTCCACCTGCTACCCAATCAAATATTTCATTCTTCTCTGATAATTCATTCACTAGTGACATCGCTTCTTCAAGGGAAGTAGGCATATGAAGTGTGAATGGGGGTGTTTTCAATTCATTCCCCTCCCTTTTGTTCCATTTTTCTAACTTCGAGATGTTTCCAAGCACTTCCAGCCAACCTACTATTCTCCAAATATTCTTGACTAGGGGTGACAGATACTTCCCAATCTTCAGATTGTTCTTCTGCGGCTTTTGTAGAATCTAATCCAAATAAACCACCATTGAAATAAGGCATTCTGTCTTTATCCAGGTATCTTTCATGGTCTCTTTCCTGATGTAAATGTCCTCTTTCTTCCAAAGTTTCTTGTAACTTGCTATGGGT
>CAYSJV010000012.1:0-27404 GCA_964431435.1 uncultured Candidatus Poseidoniales archaeon | reverse complement strand
ATGTCTGAACTATTTACACAAGATCATTATTACATACAAACCAAACTTATTCGTATATTTGGTGGAGCATTTTGGTTCAAAGCGCCAGATGGAAGGGTTATTGCTTACTCAAAGCAAAAGCGCTTCAAATTGAAAGAAGATATTGTACTATATTCAGATGAGTCATGTACTGAAGCGTTGTTACAAATTAAAGCAAGGTCTGTAATTGATTTTGGAGCAACTTATGATATTACTGATGTTAAAACTGGAGAAAATATAGGAGCAGCACGACGTAAAGGTTTGAAATCTTTATTCAAGGATACTTGGGAGATTCTAGATCCTCAAGGTAACAAATATGCTGATTTGTTAGAAGATAGCATAGCATTACTTAGAAGATTTGTTCCACTAATTCCTGCAAAATATCATTTTAGTTGTTCAGGACAACCAGACATTATTATGAATCAACGTTTCAATCCTTTCATCAAAAAAACAGATGTGGGGATCCCAGCAGGACACCCATTAGACAGAAGAATTATTGCAGCGGTTGCTTTATTGAATTCAGCGATAGAAGGAAGGCAGGGGTGATTCTATGGTAGAAGTTGGCGACAATGCTCCTGATTTTGAGTTGTTAGATACTGAAAGAAATATGGTAACTGGTCGAGAACACAAAGGTCAAAAAGTAGTATTGGCTTTCTTTCCTGCAGCCTTTACAGGAGTCTGCACTACAGAGATGTGTACTTTTTCAGATATGCTTACAGAATTAAACAAGGTTAACGCAACAGTAATTGGTATTTCAGCCGACTCTCCATTTTCAAATGGTGCATTTGCTAAGCAGAATGGAATTAACTTCCCATTGCTTTCTGATTATGATAGAAATACAATCAAAGATTATGGCATCGAATTGGAAGATTTTGCAGGTATGCAAGGATATACTGCAGCACAAAGATCAGTATTTATTGTAAATGAGGAAGGTAATGTTTCTTGGAAATGGGTTGCAGACAATCCAGGTTTAGAACCAGATTATCAATCCATCATGTCTGAAATATGAGTGTTCATATGACTCTAAAAGTGATTGATAGTGTTAACTGGCAATCGATTACAGATTCATCTAAGTGTATATTAGTTCTAGAGAAGCCATCTTGTTCTAATTGTGTAGAATGGGAAGAGTTACTTTCACAGGCGATAATAAATGGATTTGGGAAAGATTTTGTTTTTGCTAAAGTGTCACTAGATAGTCCCGGCTTAGCTAAATTTAAAATGAAATATACTTGGATTAATGACATAGATATCTTTCCACATACAGCACTTATGGCGCGTGGTGAACGGAAGTCATTCATGAGCGGTAAAGGAATCGAAAGGCTCAAAGATTTGATAGATCAAGTGTTCGGTTAATTTGCATACCAAGCAGCACCATCTGAAGAAATCTTACCTTCTCTTTCTAAAGATAATAAGTGAGACAATGTTTGTTGAAGAGATAGTGCAGGATGTGCATTCGGAGTATCATTGTAAGCAATCTTTGCAATATCCTTTACATTGCTAATTCCTCCTATTACGGCTTTGCAAATCTTTTCTTGTCTACCAACTCTATGTTCAATATAGTGGCTAAGTATTTTTTTTGGCATCGGTAATACGGGGCCGTGTGATGGGAAAAGAAGTTTGGGCTTCAATTTTTCAAGTCGCTTAAGTTGAAACAAGTATTCTTCCATATTTCCATCTCCAGGTGGAATCAATATTGTCCCAATTCCAGCGACCATGTCTCCTGAAATTATTCCAGCACTAGTATTCAAACAAATGTGGCCAGGACAGTGACCCGGGGTAATTAAAACCTCAAGGGTCATCTTCCCTTCTGGAGATTCAAGTTCAATAGTGTCCCCATCTTTAAGGATTCTTTCACTATTGATTTCTTGAATTGCCGAGTTAGTTTCAGCACTTGTCCAAATAGGGGAAGAGTAAATCTTTGAAATTGCTTCTAAGTCGCCTATGTGGTCAGAATGACTATGTGTGAAAATTGTAGCTATAATCTCTCGACCTTCCTCCATAAGTTGGGTAATTCGCTTCTTTAATTTTTCAATTCCCTCTGAATCTTTAGCAGCAGGATCAACGATTACAATTTGGCCTTTTGGATATCCCAATATGTAACAATTTGTAGAAATAGCAGGCGGAAGTGTTGCTGTTTTTATAGGGATACATTCAACTCCATGAGCAAACAAAATTTCTTTCTCATCAGCCCATACATTACCAATTTCTCCAACTCTTTTTTTACCTTTTTCTATTGCTTCTATTGTGTATTGAGACCCATTTAGTAAATCACATAGTTCAATCAAAATTGTTACAATGGGTGGAGGTATTTTTATTTTATTTTCTTTCCATTCTTGTAATAATACCCGGGGATAGTCCCACCTCACATCATCAAATTCTGTTCCATTGACTAATTCCGCATTAGGAATTTCATCTCTTACATGAAAGTGGAGGAATTTATTTGAAAATCTAAATGGAGCAAAAGGTGGAGTTGTTCTTTCTGAGATTTGGGTAATACCTTCAATTTCACAAGGTATAAGGCTTTGTTTAACTAATCGAAACCAAGCATCTTTTTGCTGGACAACACTTTTTCTTTCATTTTCAGGTACCACTATGAGTTTGCTTGCTGAGATAGCCCACCCAACTTCTTCAACAAGTTCTCTCAATATCCCAATATAAGCAGCATCATCCTCATTAAATCCGTCAAGAGCTATTGCCGCCTCCCTATCTATTTTAGAAATCCCCCCGCCAGGAAATGACCAATAATTTGGGAAGGCTGGTAAATCTGTAACTCTATGTCCTAACATTACTTTACAATCAATGGACCTGTCACCATTTGTAATCATGATTGATGCACTTTCTTTTGGTTTTACAGGTTTTACTTCAGGCAAATTCCAATCAGGTGGTATTTCGCTCATTGTCATCCCCACAGAGTAGTCGACTTCAAGCCTGCCATATGTTGATACATACACAACCGATGGTTTGACGTGTGGTAGTTCCACGTCGAGTCATGTCTCGCATTTGTATTCTCGGCGGTGGCCTCGTGGGTCGCTTTGTAGCATGTACGTTACTAGAACGCAATCATGATGTACGGCTTATTGATGGAGAATTAGTACCAAACCTTCCAGATAAAATTGATTTTATTCAGGCCTTCATAAATCCGAATTCAGTATCAGAATTTATTACTGGATTTGATGTTGTTGTAAATTGTCTACCAGGCCGTATTGGACATGCGATAAGGGAGCCGCTATTATCTGTAGAAGGAATTTCCATAGCCGATTTAGCATTTACAGTAGAGGACCCTAGGGAGTTTGATGAGTTGGCGAAGAAGAAGGGTTCTAGATTGATCTATGATATTGGAATTGCGCCCGGATTATCGAATGCTTTGTTAATGGCCGCACAACACCAAATGTCTCCACTCTCTTCAGCTAAGATATGGGTTGGAGGTAATCCACAGAAACCAGATGAAGAATGGTCTTACATGGCACCATTTTCTCCTTCGGATGTAATTGAGGAATATACTCGCCCAGCAAGATTTCGTCGAGAAGGAGTTCTTCTTACAGAACCAGCACTTTCTGAGCGCCATATTGTGGAAGTGCCTGGATATGGAAATATGGAAGCATTTCTAACGGATGGCGCTCGCTCTTTGCTGGATACAATTCATAGTGATGAGTTGATTGAATATACTGTTCGATGGCCAGGGCATATTCAAAGATATTTGGATGGGAATTATACTGAAGAAGAATTGATTGATGCTTGGAAGTTTGATCACACATGTCCAGAATTCACATGGCTTGCAGTAGTAGTATCTAATGAACAAAAAAGCATTCGTTGGGATATCATAGATGAAGGAAAAGACGGATGGTCTTCTATGGCTAGAGCAACAGGTTTAGTTACAGTGGAAGTAACTCAAATGCTTTTGGAGAATTTAATTCAAGAATATGGGGTGATACCCCCAGAGCATTTAGGCAAAGATTCTGAATTGTTAGATAGATTGTTAAATGTCATGCGTAAAGAAGGAGTTCAAATTGAAGAGAATACATCAATTAGTAGTTGACTTCAATATGGTACAACCATTCGCATGTCCATGAGCACATCTATTACCATCGGACATCTTACACCAAAAGGAACTAAAAGTTTTGAAATAGAAATTCCTCAATTTGGATTAGGAGTATTTTTGACACCGTCAGATGGTACTTGCAAACAAGCATGTCTGTGGGCGTTAGATGCTGGTTATCGTCACATAGATACAGCCAAAGTATATGGAAACGAAGAAGAAGTAGGGGCTGCAATTATTCAGTCCGGGATTGATAGAAATGAGATCTTTGTAACTACTAAATTACGTAGGGCAGATGCTACTGGGTATGAAGCAACACTCAATTCATGTAAGAATAGTTTAGAACGTCTTGGTCTTGAGTATGTGGATTTGTATCTAATACATGCGCCACCTGAGAACATCTCAGTTAGAGAAGATGTTTGGAGAGGTATGGAAGAAATATTGGAATCGGGTTTATCTCGATCAATAGGAGTATCCAACTATGGGCCAAAACATTTGGAAGAATTAATGAAGAATTCGAGATATGGTCCGGCTGTTAATCAGATAGAAATTCATCCGTGGTTACAGCGACCTCATATTATAGAAGCAACAATTTCAGTTGGTGCAGTACCTATGGCCTACAGTCCTTTAGCAAGAGGACACAAAGTCAATGATGAGAAATTATCCATTATTTCAAAAAATGAAGGCTGCACTCCCGCACAGGCTTGTATAAAATGGTGCCTTGATCGTGGCTATATCACCATTCCAAAATCTTCTAACAAACAAAGGATTGATGAAAATTTGAATTCGCTAAATATTACTATTTCAACTAATGGCAGACAAGCATTAGATGATTTGGAAGAAAATTATATTTCAGGGTGGGATCCCACCACAGAGCCATGAGTCGACATAACCCTCTAGAGCCGTTGGAGGATGAAATGGCTCTAGAACATAAGCAAAGGGACCGAAATACTCGTATTGCAAAAATAGCAGTTGGTTGGTTTATTGCATTTATTATGGTAGCCTCTTTACTAAGATACACTATCAAATTTGTATGGTAGTCCCGCCCGGATTTGAACCAGGGTCGAGAGGTCCAGAACCTCCCATGATGGACCGCTACACTACGGGACTATCACCCTAACCAAGTGTATTGAGTATTTCAAAACAATGTAATTTCAATTATTACTTTCTGAAAGAATCGCATACTTCTTGAAGTGATTCTTTAGATGGCCTCAGTTCACTTTCAGATAATTTACTTAATGGTGTATTAACCAATTTCATTTCTTCATATAATGAAACTTTATCCGGATTGAAATATAGTAACCCTGTGACATGCTTATTTTCTTTTTCAGCTGAATGAAGTGCACCTAATGCAGCCACAGTATCACTTGGATCATGGTCGTCACTAATAGTTTCTAAACGAACTGTAGAACCGTCATGTAGTTTGATATCTCGATAGTGCCCTGCGGGAACTTCAATCTCTTCTACTGGTTCAAAGTGAGGGATATAATCTACAGAATGTAATTCAACATCATTATCCTTTACATAGGTATAAGATCTAAATGAATCATCATTATTGTTGAAGGTAACACAAGGAGATATTACATCTATAACTGCCATTCCTTTATGTGACATAGCGGCTCTAACTAATGCAGTTAGTTGTTTTTTGGCGCCCGAAAATGACTTTGCAACAAATGAACATCCTAGGTTTACAGCAAGTGCACACAAATCAATCGCTTGAGTTTGATTTACATCACCTTTCTTTTTTCTACTTCCAGCTTCTGCTGTTGCCGAATATTGACCCTTAGTTAATCCATATACTCCATTATTTTCTATGATGTAAACCATATCTAAATTTCTTCTAATTGCATGAACAAATTGACCAATTCCAATACTAGCAGTATCACCATCACCTGATACTCCGAGGTAGCATAAATCTTTGTTCGCAAGATATGCTCCAGTAGTTACTGATGGCATTCTTCCATGAACAGTATTGAATCCGTGAGACTGACTTAGGAAATAGGCTGGAGTTTTTGACGAACATCCAATACCAGACATTTTTGCTATTGCTTCAGGCTGAATACCATTTTCCCATGCTGCTGAAATTATGACACTAGATATCTGATCATGTCCACAACCAGGGCAAAGAGAAGATGGGCCGCCAGTGTAATCCGATTTTGGTAATTGTATTACATTCAATTTTATTGACATTATGAAACCTCCTTCAATACTTTCATTATTTCTTCTGCATAAATCTCTGCTCTCGGTGGAATTCCATCACTATAAGCCACAGAATGCACCTTTGGAACAAGGGCAATAGGTAACTCTTTTCTCAGTATGCCATACATTTGTCCATCTCTATTGATTTCTAGAACAATAACTTTCTGATGTCTTTCAACAAATTTTTCAACTTGTGGTGAAAGTGGTAGTGCCCTTACTCTACATTGAGACACCTTCATTCCAGTGGCTTCTAAAATATCGTCAATTTCTTGAATTGATGTTTCCATAGAACCGTAGTAGATTATTCCAATTTCTAATTCTTTTTCTTCACGGAAAACTGGTTGAGGTAATGTGGTCCTAGCACCATCTATTTTCATCTTTAGTCTTGCCATATTTTTGACGTATACATCTGGTTTTTCAGAATATACCCCGTCTTCATCATGCCCTGTTCCACGATATAAAATTGGAGCTAAACCACTTCCAGGGAGAGTTCTATAAGCAATGCCATCTCCATCCAAATCTCGATATCTTCCAAAGTTTTTAACAGCATCAAATTCTTCTTTTGAGTTCAAAACTTTTCCTCTATCTAGTGGTATATCTGGATAATCGAATCCGCTTGTTCTCCACAAGTTCATTCCTAAATCAAGATCAGAAAATCCAAAGACAACAGTCTGATATCTTTCTGCAATATCAAAAGCTCTCCATCCAAATTCAAAACATTCGTTTACATTTCCAGGAAATAATACGATGTGTTGTGTATCACCATGACTGCATTCGAAAAGTAAAGAAACATCTCCTTGTTGAGTTCTAGTAGGTAATCCAGTAGAAGGACCAACCCTATTTATATCCCAAAACACAGATGGAATTTCTGAAAAATATGCCAATCCAATAAATTCCGACATCAATGAAATTCCAGGACCACTTGTAGCGGTCATAGATCTACTTCCGGCCCATCCCCCTCCGATAACCATCCCTGCAGCAGCCAACTCATCTTCTGCTTGTATTACTGCACAAGTGGTATTATCTTCATTATCATGTCTTAGTTTAGGTAACCATGATATCAATGATTCAGCAACTGAAGAAGAAGGTGTTATTGGATACCAAGACATCAATGTAATGCCGCCATATATTGCTCCTAATGCTAGCGCTTCATTCCCATCGATCATGAACTCACCATCACTTCTTTCTCTACTTTCAATATGGTAAACATCATTTTTATTCAATTCATTTTGTGCATATTCAATCCCCATTATTGCGGCTTGAGTATTCAAATCAATTGCTTTCTCTTTACCTTTAAATTGCCTAGATATTGCATTCTTCATGATTTCCTTATCCATACCAAGCAGTTCAACTAATACTCCAACATATACTATATTGGCAATCATCCTCGCTAATTTTGGATTTAATGAACGTCCCATCTTGGTCATAGGAACGGGGTAAAGTATCAGGTCATCTCTTTCTACAGGTAGTTTAACATCTGAATTATATATCACTGATGTTCCAGGTGTTAGACTTTTCAAATCTTCTTCCCAAGTGTCTTTGTTCATTAAGATCTGAATGTGTGTGTCATTGCCAGGTGCTTGATATTCAGAATCACTAACGCGTATCAAATACCAAGTAGGTAACCCAGAAATATTAGATGGAAACAAGTTCTTCCCACTTGAGTTTACTCCCATATCAAACATTGTTTGCATTATTATTAAGTTTGCACTTTGGGAGCCAGTGCCATTTGCTGTGGCTATGTTTATTGAAAAATCGTTTACAACACGTTCCATTATGGTTCAGGCTCCCACGGACATAATCAAAAATCGTCATTGAAAATACCGTGACGTTTAGTTTGCGCCCTCCTTGTAATACCTGCTTAATAGACACCCTTTCAAGGTATTGGTTGAATAGTTACATTACAGTTAATACAATTACTTCAGTGATAAATCACGAATAGATACATGCGCGCCTTTCAAAAATATATCCAATGTCGGACAGGTATGGCCAAGGCCCAAACATCCGCTAAAGCTGGTTTGAATAAAGCCCAGAAATTGCTAGATAAAAACAATAATGATGAGGCCCTAGAATTGCTTAGAAAACAATGGACTCCACTTACAGAATCATCTGAAGCAAGCGAAATACACCGATTTGCAGCACTCGCTCTACATGCAAAGGCAAGAGAGACATCTACTTCTAGTCCCGCAAAGTTTTATCGTAAATCGCGTATACAATATATGAAATCATTAAAATTGAACCCTAAGAATAAAGAATCCAGGACTTTGTTAAATGATTTAGAAAATGAAATGCAGAATAAAAGAATTAGAAAAAGCATAATTCCTACGCTAATCAGTGACTCAACACCTACAATATGGGGTATGATCTTTATTCCCGCAATGATTGTGGGTATTATTTTAGTTGCTAAATATGTTCAAGATATGAATACTGAGGTAAGTGGCTCCGAAACAACTGCAACAATGGTCATCCGTTGGACTGATGATTTGGGAGAGACTCGTTTCGATACAATTGTAATAGAACTCAATGAGGAAAAGGCTCCAATAACTGTTGATAACTTCCGAAGAAATGCTAAAGCAGGTAATTTCGATAATGTACCATTTCATAGAATAATTTCGGAATTCATGGTTCAAGGAGGAGATTTCACCAATTATGATGGTACAGGCGGTCATGCAGCAATTTATTATGGGGATAAAGCGGTTGAAATGTACGGAGATACTTTTGCTGGGTGTTGTGGGACGTTAGATAATGAAAATACGTGGACAATACCTGATGAAGCAACAAATGGTTTGCTACATGATCCTGGTGTTATTTCAATGGCGAAAACAAACGCCGCACATTCAGGAGGAAGTCAATTCTTCATAGTTCCCCAAGATGCAAAAAACTCTCAAAGTGGTGAAGCAGGTACTCATTGGCTTGATGGCCAACATACAGTATTTGGGAAGGTAACTTCGGGTCTTGATATTATTACATCAATTAGCCATGTTGCTACCGATTCTAATGATAAACCATCAGTTCCTGTGATGATTGAAAGTGTAACAATGTCTTGATAGAGAATCACTTCTTCGCTTGCTATGAGGGAGCAAATATCAATGGATGATAAACTTGTGAGTAAATCAACTTTTGAATTGATAGACGGCACTTTATCTGAATATTACCCACTCTCTAATTTGAATAGTATTTGCACGCTTTCAGAAATACCCTTCTCAATAAGAATATTAATTGAGGGGGCATTGAGAAACTGTGACGGTTTTTTGATTACAGAAGAAGATGTGAAAACGTTAGCATCTTGGAAGCCAAAAATGGAGACAACAGAAATTCCATTTATGCCAAGCAGAGTAATTCTTCAAGATTTCACAGGTGTTCCTGCAGTAGTTGATTTAGCAGCGCTTAGGGACGCAATGTCTGAATTAGGCGGAAATTCCAGAAAAGTAAACCCAAAGGTGCCTGTAGATTTGGTTATTGATCATTCTATTCAAGTAGATTATGGGGGATTATTTCCAGATGCAGAGGAAAAGAATTTAGAAATAGAATACCAACGAAATATGGAGAGATATAAGTTTCTAAAGTGGGGGCAGAAAAATTTGGACAACTTCCGAGTAGTCCCCCCTGGCAGAGGGATTGTTCATCAGATTAATTTAGAATGGATTGCATCAGTTGCTAGAGAGGAAGATGGTGTATGGTTACCAGATACTCTTGTGGGTACAGATAGTCATACTACCATGATTAATGGATTAGCTGTGCTTGGTTGGGGAGTGGGAGGTATCGAAGCTGAAGCTGTTATGTTAGGTCAACCAATTTACATGTTAATGCCTGAAGTAGTAGGATTCAAATTAACCGGAGAATTAAATTCAGGTGTTACTGCTACTGACATGACGCTTAGAATTGTTAGCATGTTACGAAAACATGGAGTGGTAGGCAAATTTGTAGAATTTTTTGGTCCTGGATTAGCCAATCTTTCTCTTCCGGATAGGGCAACAATTGCAAATATGGCACCAGAATATGGTGCAACATGTGGTTATTTCCCAATTGACCAGATAACACTTGATTATCTTTCTCTTAGTGGCAGAGAGAGTAATGATATTGAGAACATCAAGAGGTACCTTTCAGCACAGGACCTCTTTGTAGATGAAAATACACCACATCCTAATTTCTCTAGCACACTTGAATTAGACCTTTCAGAGATTGTACCTTATCTTGCCGGACCAAAAAGACCTCAAGATATTGTTAAATTATCTGAGATGGCTCATCATTTTCAAGAATCACTTACGACCACTCTTGGACACAATGGACACGGATTGAAGGATTCAGAATTGAACAATAAATCTCTAATCAGTTTTGAAGGAGATACTGAAGATTTCTTATTAAAAAATGGGGATATTGTAATTGCTGCAATCACATCTTGCACCAATACAAGCAATCCAAATGTTATGTTAGCGGCAGGACTTCTTGCAAAAAACGCATTACAACGTGGGCTTTCGATAAAGCCATGGGTAAAACCGTCTTTAGCGCCTGGCTCTAGAGTTGTTACAGAATATTATGAAACATCTGGGTTAGATAAAGCGATGTCGGAGATGGGGTTCAATGTAGTAGGATATGGTTGTACAACTTGTATTGGTAATTCAGGCCCACTTGATGATAATATTGATGGTGGTATTACTGAAAATAACCTTATTGTAGGTAGTGTACTTTCTGGAAATAGAAATTTCGAAGGTAGAGTTCATCAAAAAGTCAAGGCCAACTATCTAGCAAGTCCACCATTAGTTGTAGCATATGCAATCGCAGGTAACCTTGGTTTTAATTTTGAAGAAGAACCATTAGGCCATGATAAGGATGGCCCGATTTTTCTCAAAGATATTTGGCCTTCTAATGAAGACATTCAAACTGTAGTGAAAAGTTGTGTCAAACCCGAGATGTTTATTGACAAATATTCAGATATAATGCAAGAACCACGTTGGGATAAAATAACTTCAGAAGATAGTGATTTATATTCATGGGAAAAATCTTCAACGTATATTCGCTTACCACCATTTTTTGCAGGAATAAACAAAGAAACATCGCCAATAGATGAAATAAAAAATGCTAGAGTTTTGTTAAAATTAGGTGAATCTATTACAACCGATCATATATCTCCCGCAGGAGCATTTCCTGCATCAGGTTCTGCGGGACAGTATCTAATTCAGAATAATGTTGTTCAAAGAGAGTTCAATAGTTTTGGTAGTAGAAGAGGAAATCATGAAGTTATGATGAGAGGTACTTTTGCAAATGTACGGATTAGGAATCAATTGGCGCCCGAAACAGAGGGCGGTTTTACACGATTTTTCAATACAGGGGAGATTATGTCAGTATATGATGCTGCTATGGAATATAGCAAGGAAGGGACACCACTTGTTGTTTTAGCAGGCGGGCAATATGGGACTGGTTCTAGTAGAGATTGGGCTGCAAAAGGAACTTTTTTGTTAGGAGTAAAAGCAGTAATTGCTACTTCTTATGAACGCATTCATCGTTCTAATTTGGTTGGCATGGGTGTATTACCACTTTGTTTTAAAGATGGTGAAAATGCTGATAGTTTGGGGTTGGATGGCACTGAGAGTTTTGATATTCCAATTTCGGATGGAGTAATGCCATTACAAACTCTAAATGTTCGTGCAAAGAGGGATGATGGCACTTTTACAGAGTTCGAAACAATAGTAAGGCTAGATACTCCAGTTGAAATAGAATATTATCGAAATGGCGGTATTCTGCATACTGTTTTACGGAAAATGGTAGAAAACTAGAGTTTGAAAACAAAAAGAAAACTCATCATATATGCTGTAACGCCGTAAGCGTAGGTTCAAATGCTCAGTGCATTCAGGATATGTTGATGGCTTCGATTAATGAACCTGCACGTTATGTATTCAGACATGATGATCCTGATGTCGAAATTGTGATTGAAGGGGATGTAAATTGGATTTCTGAGATTGTGGAAAGTATGGAACTTTCACAAGTCGGGTGGATGCAACCGCTGTCAGAAACAGATGACTCGAATGAAAATGACTCAGAAAAAGTCGAAGACATGGGCCCACCTCCAGACCCTTCGAAGGTACCAGTAGTTAAACGCACGATAGGCGGGTTAGATGTTTTGAGCAAAATAGGGGAGTTAGGTTTGTTAGAAGCAGAATCTCCAACCGCAGAGGATTTGGAATATGAACTGAGTTGTATCGAAACACCCCCTCCCGCAGAAGGACCCCTAATCATCGATCCTATGGCTGAAGCATGGTTAAGGGAGTTAATGTCTATTGCTGTGAGAAGTTATGGCGTTTCATTCTTACCTGTTGAGATTATTGAAGAATCTTGTAGTGATAAGTTAGGTGATAGAAAGGGAATGGAACTAGAATTTTGGTTAGAGAAATTGTTTCGCTCAGGGAAATTAGTCAAAGTTCATGGAGGAGATCATTTAGGATATGGCCCGAATCCAAGTTGGTTACAAAATAAGATGTCAAAAGTAGTCGAAGAAGAGCCTGAAAATGAAGAAGATTTAGAATAATCGGCGTTTTTCAGCCTCAATACAAAAAACACTGTACTGCGATACATTGAATGAAGATTTAATCTGACTTATATCCCAAAGGGATAATAACGATAGGTTGGGTCGCAACGATACGTGATAATGATGTCCGTCAACTCAAGTCAAACAACAAAACGAACAAAGAGTATGGTATTGGTATTCCTTATGGTTGCCGCTAGTCTGTCTGCAATTGGCATTGCCAGTGCTGCAGTAATTAGAAATTATACCACTGGTTATGACCCTGCCGATATTGCAATTGCAGATTTTGATTGCGATTCACACATGGATTTAGCAGTAGCTACAGAGTCGTCCCACCGGATAACAGTACTTTGGAATGATGGAACTGGAAACTATGATGAAAGAACAGATATTTGGGTCGCCGGAGAAACACAAGCAGATGCTGAATGGACAGACTTTGCTAATTCAGAACAGGTGGAAACTAAAGCAAATTTAGATGGTACCACAGATATAGTAATTTATCAGAAAAACAATCCATTTGCAGTTAATGAGGATGGTTCTCCTGCAGGAAAGCCAGGTAATTTAACAATAATTGAAAGTGATGGATGTAACACACGTACGTTTACGATTGGAGAACGTTTCACGCATTTCTGGGCTTGGGATATGCAAACAGGAGACTTCAATCAAGACGGTAACGATGATATGGCAATCTTGGAACTACAACCAGATATTACAACTCAAAACATTGTTTACTACATGGGGCCGAACCCAACACAGGGTCAGGTGGTCTCATTAGGCCCATCCACGCAATGGTCATTTAGAGATTTTAGAATTGGAGATTTAGGTGAAGGAACCAGTGGTTTACCTGGGGACTGTGATGATAAGGATCTTTGGTTAATGAGAAGTGAGGGTGTAGATTATGCAACTGGACAAGTTACAAACCCTTCAGCAGATGACAATGTAACAATCGTCGAGCATAACTGTGCAACAGGTTTGTTCCCGGCTTCAGCAACAACTTCAATCAACACTGTAGAAATTCAAATGGGTAATTCCTTCGGTGGATTCGATATTGCAGATATTTCAGGCGATGGTATTATTGACACAGTAGCACAAACTGATGGAAATACTGAAAATGTAACTTGGGCAACCCGAACAACATCACCAAATGTTGGCGCTTGGGGGAATGTACAACGAGCATATTTCGGACCATACATTTCATACACAGTAACGATAGGTGATTTGAACAATGACCAAAAACCAGATTTCGTTCTTCCAGCATCAATAGGTCAATCCAATACTTCTTCGAGTGCAGGAACAACACAATCTGGCTATTATCTTAGTTTACCATCAAGTGTACAGGTGGTATTATCCACGAGTGGAACTCAGTGGGCTGCACCATTATCTTATGGAATGGGTATGCGTTGTAGTTTTGTAGACGTAGGTCAATTAGTTGGAGGTGTAAGCACAGCTCCAGATATTGTAGTCGGATATACTGACATGTACTTTTCAGGTTCTGGATGGGCAGATAGTAGAGGATGGGATGCACAGTGGGATCATATTACAGTAATTGAAATGGATTACAAAGATTTGGAGATGAGCAGTATTGGTATTGAACCCGGAGACGCATTTTTCGGTATTATCGGTGAAGGTACGCGTGATGCAAATATCACAATCACTAACACAGGTATGGAGGCATTGACAGGAAGTGCGGATGTCGAAGTGACTATTGAGGCCGTAGATGAAGCAAATAGCGTAAATGAAACAGTATATTCTCATGATTGGGATACTGCTGAGAATAAGGCTGGATGTGGAGCAGGATGTAATTGGGAATCAGTTGATTATCTTGCAGGAAATACAAATTATTGGCATGAAAATACTGACACGATTCAAGGAGCAGAATCAGGCGGAGACGAAATTAATAATAATTCATTCTCAGCGAATTGGAATGGAAATAACCCTACCAACTTTATGTGGAATTCCTTAGAAAAAACAAATTCATCAGGCAATACATGGACTGGTACTGAGAAAAATCAAGAGCAAGCACTTATTCTACGTGATGTGGATTTGACAGGTGCAGATCGTGCTTGGATGAGTGCAGATATTTTTGGGTCATACGATTATACTGGTTTAGGTTTTAATGACGGCACTGGCTTCATTTTTGCTATTTTGTACGAAGATGCAGGATTTATTGAAATCAATGATGGAACTGGTTGGGAATTACTCGACTGCCCGTTTTTGGCAGAATTTGAAGGAGTTTGTCCATCAGGTGAAGCATTCTGGGGCGGTTATGACAATGACCGATTCATGAATGAAGCGTATACTGGATTTTCTGAAGGAATTTCACACTATGGAACTTGGGCAGCCGGAACCCATTACGGATGGGAGAGTTATTCTGAAGATGATGGAGATAGCGCTACCGATGAATATGGTATGTTTGATTTGTCAGATTGGGCTGGTAGCACCGTAGATATCAGATTCCGTTTTAGAAGTGGCTTTTCAGGTAGCATTGGAGATGCTAATGAAACTCGTTGGAGTGGACTTGATGGTTTTGCAATAGATAATGTCGAGATTACTAAACAAAATACAGCATTTCTTCCAGCACAAACACAAGCAACTTCAATTAATTTAAACAACATGCAACCAGGCGATACAGAAGATCGTTTATTGTCATTCAATTTTGACAATGATACATTATACAAAGTACATTCAGAGATTACAACAACAAGTTTCACTGGTGAACAGGTCTTAAACAATGAATTGACCTTTTTCTTCAGTACTTTGAATTTATTTGATCCAGCTGTAATAGAAATATTGAATTTCCAAGATGGTCAAGGTAATGTTGCAGAAGGTGAGAAAACACTTGAGGCAGTAGTTGCACATAATGGTAATACTGCAGTTGACTTTGATGTTTCTGCATATATTGAAAAAGCGACACCAATTGATGTACAGTGTGGTATACCTGCTGTAAAATGTGTCGAAAATTTCGAAGGAAACTCAATTATTATTGATAATAGCAATGGTAAAGGAGACCGAGTTAATGACACAAGTTTAGGAACTCTAGCACCCTTTGGAAGTACTGCATATTGGTTCGGACATCCCGACCCATCACAAACGGCAACAAGTGGATATGGTGATTTATGGAATGAAACATTCCAATTGCCAAGAATTGATTTAAGATCAATGACTGGCAGTTTCGCATCGTTAAGTTTTGACTATTTTGCTGACACTCATTATTACATAGATACAGATGGTTCATACTATAATTATGAAGACTATGTTGTAATTGAGGCCGAATGGGAAAAGGGCGGAAATACCTACACAGGATATGTTTATGGCCAGTGGACTGATACTCAAGCACCATTTAGTAAAGGAGATGGTGACTGTAGTGTGGTAGATACTGAAGCTATTGGAGATTCCACAGATCCATATGACCCAAGCGCTAAAACAAATCTTTTCTTTAACACAGATGGTTTGACCAAATCCTCTTCTATTGATTTGACTCAAGTATGGGTTTACAATACCACTTCTGGAGGATTTGGCCAAGAATGTATTAGTTTCGCAGGCAGTCAAGTCACAATGTCATTTATTTTCCAATCAAATGAAGATGGCTACAATGGTGTATCTACGGGATATCTTGGTGTTGGTTTTGATAATATAACCGTTAAGCAATATACTTTCAGTAGTGACCAAGTATACACTGAAACAGTAACTGGTTTGGATGCTCAAGAAGAACAGACTGTAAACTTCGGAACACATAATTTTGAAGCAGGAACATATCGAATTCGTGTAGTTTCAGAATTTGATAACACATCAGTTGGAACAACTTGGTATGGCGAGGAAGAACTTAGCACTGCAAACAATGAGGAAAATGTAGTTTTCACTGTTAAGAGTGTACAGATGGTACTTTCATCATCTAACTACCTAGATTGTGTCGATGATGTAACCTATGCTTGTTATTATCCAATTGACTCATCTAAGTTACATACATTTGATATGTTAGCATCAAACGGTGTCATAAGTGGTACGTATGAATTTAATTTAGAGATTGAAGATTCAACAGGAGCGGTTGTATTTAATGAATCAACCAGTCAATACCAAATGGGTGCAAACGAAGGACGAAAGATTACATTACCTGTATTTAATAATTGGATTGACGGTGAAGAATACAAAGTTTCTTTCAAGGCTTATAATGTGGCTTTGGGCAAACAGAGTGGAAATGAATTAAACTTCACTGCGGTCTTTGCTAGCAATATTGATGTTGCAATACTATCTAGTTCAAATGGACAAAATAGACTTGAAAATGTAAAGAAGGATTTACAAGGATTAGGTTTGACATATACTCAATTTAATATGAATGAGTGGGGTACTTGGGATACTAATTCAGACTCATTTATTGCGGATTCAGGATATTTTGATGAATATTGGTTGAGTTATTCAGGTACCTCTTCGGATGGCTATGGAAAGATATTGTTGCCATGGCAGCAAGATTCTGAAGCTAAAGATTTAGATCAAACAGGTAGAGGATATTATGAGAAAATAGAATCAAAGATAGATATGATTGAAGGTTTCATGCAGGCAGGAGGAACAGTTCAAATGCATCTTGGACCTCATGAAGATTATTATGAATCTCAAGATGGCAGATTGCCTTATGGTATGATGGCTAAGGATAGAGCGGATGCTGACTCAATGCAACCCGATGCTTACGTGACAGCTGAAGAGTTGAATGTCAGAGAACCATTCCACCCAATACTAGAGAATGTTCAATTCAATCTTCTTGATGGTTGGAATCCTTACGATTCAACTGGTGGAAATTTGCCCGATTCAAATTATGTGGCGCAAGGTATACTGGAACTTGAAGCATCTACAAATCCAAATGTAGCATTAAGAGGAGCTTTGTCAACTACTCCATCTGGACAATGTAGAGATGCTGCAATGAATGATGGAACTTTCCAAAATCTTGTCGCTCATGAAAGAGGAACCACCACAGGAAGTCTTCTGGGAGTATGTAATGTTGGGTTAGGTGGAATGATAATCACCACTCTCGATGTTGAAAAGGAATCAACTAGATATGATACAGTGAATACGCCTCTGCTTGGAAATATGCTGAAATATATGGTTGAATCGTATGAGGACTTTGGTGAAATAGGAAATGGTTTAGGAATCAAAATAAATAATCTGGAGCCATGTGGTAAATCTGGAACTTCACAAGCAAATTGTGATGATTTACAACTAACTGATGCTCTTCAGAGTGATGAACAATATCTAGAATATTACATGAAGAGTAATCAACCACTGAACTTAGAGTATTTCTCTGAATTGCAGTCACTTTCAGCATATTGGGTACTTGATGGCCCTACAGATTGGGTGAATGATCAAACAGCATCCACTTCATTGAATCATGTAACTGATCAACAAGGAATGGATGGAGAAACTGAACAAGGAAACTTGTATACCTATGTGACTTCAGATACTGTACAAACTTCATTTTGTAATGGAGATGGAGCATCATGCTCTCAAGGTGAAGAATGGGATGTTACTTTGTATCTATACAATGCAATAGGTCAAGTTAGAGGGATGAAAATTACTTTGATTACAGATGATGTTAAAGCAGATGCAGAAGAACCAATTGCAAATTTCACAATTGATTTTGATGCTGGTAAGACCAATGCAGATAGTGTCACGTTAATTGATACTCAACTTTGGGATGAAAAAGAGAGGAATGTCTACCAAATAGTTCTTGATGCAACACAGACAGCGAGAGTTTACTTCAATGCAAGTCTAAGTAGTGATTCTGATGCATTATCAGGTAATGGTATTGCAAAGTATGAATGGACAATTACGGGAGATTATGACCCCACAACTGTTCAAACATTCCAAAATCCACATGAATTCCCAGCAATAAATGTGCCGCTTTGGTCATATCCATTCGCAAATTCAACGGTACAAGCTAGTGGAAACACCTTCCAGAAAATTAAGGTTGATTTGATAGTTTATGATCAAGCAAATAAAGCATCTGATATTTTCAGAATGTATTTCATTGTGGTACCAGAAGGGTTTGCAGATGATGACCCTATTGGAACTTGGGATACCCCTGAAGATATGTTTTCTTGTGGAGCAGAGACTAGTAATCCGTGTAAAAAAGATACAGATGAATATGTTTGGATAAATGGTACTATTACCGATGGAGTTGAAGATTCCGACTTCAAGATGGAAGTTGGTTTATTCAATGTTACAGTATGTCCATCAGATGATTCGGTAGTATTCCCTGATTGTATGAAGAGTTCTGACAAGTTCAACAAGGAAAAGACAGGAGAATTTGATAGAAGTGATGATTCAAAGTATGGTGGAATGCTTTTAGGAAATGGAGACACTTTCAGTTTGAAACTAAAAATTTCAGATCTTTATGGGGCTGTAAATACAAGTGAATCTGTTACTATATTCTGGCGTGCAGATGAAGGTGGAGATAGAGTTATTTCTGGTGAGATACAACTTACCCTTAACAATAATTCAGTTGTAGATAACAGCGGTGGTACTGATACAGATACTACAGGTACTGACACACAATCCAGTAGTGGTGACGGAATGAGCACTTTGATTTACATCGCAATTGGAGTAGTTGCTTTACTTATCATTGTCGCAGTTTCAATGATGTTTTCGCGCAGAGGACGGGACGAATCAACAGGATTTGGAGGAAGTTTGACTGAGATGGATACAACTGAGGCTTATGTACAACAACTAATTTCTCAAGGATATCCAGAAGATACTGCAAGAACATATGCAGAGCAATATGCTGCTCAAGCAGCTCAGCAACAAGCGGCAGCAGCACCAGCGGCAGCAGCACCAGCGGCAGCAGCAGCAAATCCACGTGTGGAGGCTTATGTTCAACAATTGATGTCTCAAGGTTACCCTGAAGCAACTGCTCGAGCACACGCAGAGCAATACAAAGATCGGCTGTAGAAAAATAATACCTAGCAGAAAGTGCTAGGGTCATTATTTGACTATAACGCGAACAACTCAAGGCTAGTCTTCATAGACTCTGGCATTTATGTCTTAGTTGTGGATGAACCTAATATTCAATATCGGTGGATTGATTTGTTTAGACCAATGGGTCAGGTAAAAACACTGATTCAAATGAATAAAGATGATGTTATTGAAGGAGAAGAGAATGTAAGTGAACTTGGTTCTACTAGGAGAGCAGATGATGATAGGGACTGGGATGGATTGTTTGACCTCCCTTCAAAAGTTCTTCCAGTAATGAAACAAATAAAAGAATTACAAGGATTTGATATTGAATCATTAAAACAGATTCCTCTTAGATTTGTACGTAGAAATGCTACACGTATGTGGGGATATTGTGCATACAAAAAAGGCTCACAAAGGCCCATGGACCCTTCAAAAGTAAGGTCGATAGGTATTCATCCTAAATTGTTACATTCATCTCATTTGCCTGTAGCAATGCATACATTGTATCATGAATATTTGCATGCATTGGGATATCATAGACATGACAAAAGATTTCGTTACTTAGAATCTCTGTGGCCATTATTGAAAGAGGAGGAAATGCTTCAAGCATTTACTTCTGCTGCAAAATATGTAAGAGAGAAAAATAGTTGGAGCCCATAGCATCTATTCTTCTTCCATCATTCTACTAAATTCAGGTATAGTTAATTTCCAATTATTTCTCATTTTATTGCCCGATTCTACAATCGAGTTATGCCTTTTTTGATATGCTATACTTCTATGACTCAATAAAAAACCATACAACTTTGAAGCTCTAATATCATCTGGAACTACAACTTTTCCCGAAGTAGTTTCTATATCTGTGGCTCTAATTATGTGGTATGCTGGTCTATTTAATCGAGAAGAAACTTTTCTTGCCCACCGAATGCCAAAGATACAAGTTCCGAGTAAAATGAGAGTTGTGAAAATAAATCCAGTCCACCCCTGATCTGCTAGCCCTTTTGAGATGTATACCTCTAACAAAAGAAATGGGCCAACTAGCATTAGGAAAAGCAATGATTCATTTGCAGGGCCACGATGCATCCTAGTTCTGATTTCATCCCAACCCTCATGATTTTTTTCCCAGGGTTTGAAATGTTCTTTTGAATCTTGTTCTGCTGCCTTATTGATTATGGCATGTAATCGTGCAACTCTATTTGTTTGACTTGGAGTCAACCCTTCAATTGAGTCATGCCAAGCAGTGGCTAACTCATTTATTGCTTGTTTATATAACCCCAAATCTGCTAATATTGCAACTTGTTCGATAATGGGGGCAGGGTCATTTGGTGCATAATCTCTACAATCGTTCCACCATTCAAGAGCTGCCTCATACATTCCTAATTCATCAGCTAATATTCTTCCACCTCTAACCCATGCATCCGCATTGCTCGGATTTAATTTTACAACTTGTCTACATGCAGATAGAGACAAACTCACTTCTGAGAGATTGGGTGCATCTTTTTTGGGCATCGCAAGTGTTGAAACCATCCACCAAGCTTCAGCATGTTCAGGATCAATTTTAATCGCCTTCTTAGCAGCGGCCAAACCTTTTTCTCTATCCCCTTCTTTTTCTGCTTCTATTGAATCTAGATATGACTCATCAGCATCATCTTTTTTGCTCATTACAAGACCTCATTAGTCATCCCTTTTTTTGAAAACATTTTTCAGGCCTCTGTCTTTAAAATGCTTATTCGTTTTCATGTTGCTATTTTTTTTGAATGGCTTCTTCTGAGAGTTTGAATTCCTCCTTCTTTGATTCCCCCCACCCCTTTTTTGTGAAGACCCCCTAGAATCATCCCTATTTCTATAAGATCCTCTAGAATCATCTCTATTCCTAGATGAGCTCCTAGAATTGTCTCTATTTCGATAGGACCTTCTAGAATCATCTCTATTCCTGTAAGATCCTCTTGAATTGTCTTTTCCTCTTGCCCGAATTTTGACATTTTTTCCAATACAATCATTTGCAAAAACACCTGATTTTAGTGGATGTACATGTACAAGCGGCTCATTGATATTGCCTAGTACTGTTTCTACACGACCTAGAGTTGTTCCTGTATTATCTACAATAGTTGACCCAAGTGCAGGAGAAGACCCCTCGAATGATATCAATAAGCCACGTTCATGACTAACCCGAATTACTTTTCCTTCAAACATAATATACACCAGTTATTCTTTTCGGCGATTTAAAGAAACAAACAATGCGGAAATTATTGATACTACTGTTCCCATTAGCCCTATGCTTGGTAATCCTGAATCTTCAGCAGCAGGTAGGGAATTGTCTACTGTATCCACAACATCAGCAATTGCATAATATAGATTTTCTACAGTTGTAGATTGTGTCGTACAAATACCTGATTCGTCACAGGCCGTAATTGTGATATTGTGTTCTCCCTCTGGGTATAAGTCAAATGGTATTGGTGCACTTGACCAAGTAGTACCTGTAGTAGAAATACTTCCAGCAGTTTGCCCATCGAGTGTTATTGTAAAAGTCACATCTTGCCCATCCGGGTCATTGAAACTTCCAGTTAGTGTATAACTGTCAACTAATTCATCACCATTAGAATCTGCCCATTCTCCCCCAGAAATAGTCAGCACAGGCGGCTGACTTGCTTTGGAAAGTTGTAAGTCCCATTCACTTGTCCAAGCAATGATGTTGTCATTTCCACTCACTGTAACTCCTAATACATAATTTCCAGGTGAAAGCCCAGCTAACTGTAGTACACATATTGTTGTTTCAATACTTGTAATAGAACAATCTGAAATTGCAGTAGAGGCACCTTCTTGTATTCCTACAATTTCTAATGCAATGTTTCCATCATTATCAGTTGCTATTGCAGTAATGTCTTGAGTATTGATTGAGGAGGTGGTACCATCTGCTACTAAATTTATTATTGTTTTAACATTCCAACTTTTTGTTGTCGTAGAAATTTGACCACCGGCATCAACTAAGCCACAAGATATTGTTCCGGCTTGAGTAGGAGTACCCACCAAATTCCCCCACGCATCAGTAGTAAGATCAGAAATTACATCAGATGTACAGTTGAATGTTGCAGCTCCATTGTCATCACTTGCCCAACTATTCAACACATCAGATTTCACAATCACTTGATAGTCATTGTATGTTTTAACTGGAAGAATCATTCCATCATCTGGAACTCCTGCTGTCCATAGTGGAGGGTCATCAACTTCAGGAGGTGCACTCGTAAAGTCAATGAAATATTCTTTATCCGCCGGCCAGTGTTCCTTTTCATACGTTAAGAGTGTATGAAATTGCAATTGAGTACCGCCGTTAACTGATTGCATTGAATACTCCATGGTATCCTCCAATTGAGTACTAATACAATTTGATGGAGTATAAGTTGCCCCATAATCATCAGAGTCTTCATCACTTTCAGTGTAACTAACATCACAATTTAAATCTACATAAGATCCACTAACTCTTAAATTTTGAGAATTTGCAGGATATGTAATTACTAAATCAGCTGAAGTCACATTAGTGCCTGCGATTGCCAAGGTAAGGTTTTCAGGTTCTATTTCATTGAAATTAAGTTCCCCCTCTAACCAAACTACCCAATCGTATTGACTAGTCATTGGCACCCATTTACAACCTTCTTGCTGCTGTTTTTCGGGAGCACAATCATCAATCTGTGGGTCATCTTGATGAATTAAAGTCTGTACACAATCTCCATTTGCCCAAGTTCCACCACTTGATTCGATATTTTCTACGCATGTGTAATTTTCATCAGAAAGAGTCACTGTATCATCGGTCCAAGACATATTGTTCCAATTTTGACCTCCTCTGTGGTGTGGGTGATATGCACCAAATCTTGTATCAGTTATAGAAACACAATCAGGACCAATCTGTTCTAGGGCGGACCTTTCATCTGTTGAAACATAACCATCCCCTCCTTGGGATGTTGGATTCTCTGAAGCATCATTACCTGGTAGTAGTGCCATTAACTCATCAATGTCTGTTCTTACAACTTCTGCATCAACGCCATCAATCCAAGCAATCGCTCTAATATCTGCTGATTTCCAACCAGGATGAATCTCTACATCGAACCTTGCATGAGTATATGCGAACATATCTTCAAAAGTTAGCCCTTCACATTCTTCAGCTAATGCATCCATAGGATCACCTTGTCGTCCACTAGTTTCCAAATCATCATTTGAAAGAATTTCAGCACCACCATCAGTGATGGATAATGTGGGTAATGACATTATCATTAGTACAGTAATTAGGAAAACACTTGTCTTCAATACACCATCTCTTATTGCTCCGGCCATGTATTCCGGAAAACATTGATACTTGAAACAGTGTTGTCTTAAACATCGTATATTGTCATATGTAAGCGTATTTTAGATTATTTCAACTACGCTTTTAAGTGATTGAATTTCCAAACAAATAACGCAGTAGGTATTGTAGTCCAAGCAAGAGTAGCAACCCATACCCATGCTTTTTCAATCGGTCTAGATAAACTATCAGATTCTAACATTATTTCAAGTAGTAACTGATAAACTCCATTTGGAGAAAACAAATCAACCTTTGCCCCAAATTTTTCAAATTCAACATTGCTCATATTTGTGGCATCTACTCCAAACAAACTTGCTAGCACAATTGTAACTAGTAGCCATACCATTGTAAATAGAAGCCATGTTCCAACCCCTAAAGTAACTGCTGAACCCATATCTTTAGCTAAACTCGATGCAAGAAGTTGCAAACTTGTGTACCAATAAACGACCATACAAGTTGCAAAAACGAACATCAATAATTCTGAAGCAGAAACCCATTCGTTCATTTGTTGATGTATTATTATTATTGCAGCGAATGTAATTAGGGCAGTAGGTAGTGCTACTGTGATCCAAACACCTATTAAATTCGATATTGCAAGTTGCCACCTTGGAATTGGTTGAGATAATTCGATAGCTAGGGTTCCAGAAAGTCGTTTGTGACTAATAGAATCAAATCCGATTAATACAACTCCTAAAGTTGCAGTGAAAAGAACAAACAGACTCGTCAAGAACAAAACATCAAATGGAGAACTTATCACAATATTGGATGGTAGTTTTGCATCTGGATCTGAAAAACCCCATGCTGCACCAAGTATGAAAAGTAATAGCAATGGGAACAAAACACACATTCTTAATGAAAAAATATTCTTTCTAAACTCTAACCACGCAAGGTTATATATTCTCTTTATTTCAATAATTGAAATCATATGTTATCCCCCTGTATCTGCATATCAATTCGTTCTATCCCAGTGACTGCATTCAATATTTCAGTTAAATTACAATCTAATAGTTCAATAGAATTAGGAGTACAATTATTTGAGACCAAAACCTCTACAACTTCTTCACGTTCACCTTCTTTCCATTTCCCATCAGTATGTTGTAATTGCAATTCCCAGCCACTTGCACTATCTTCTAAATCAAAATCAATATTTTCTTTGAAGTTTAAGGAAGAAAGAGCTGCTAAAATCTTATTTTTGTTAGATTTAGAGCCTTTAATTACAAGTATTCCACCCAAGTTTAAATCGTTTTCAATATCTTTTAAACTCCCTTCTATTGCGATTGAGCCTTTATGAAGAATAACCACATAATCGACAAAAAGTTCAATTTCTGCTAATAAGTGACTTGATACAATAACACATTTCCCATTTTTGACTAGGTTGTTAAGTAGACTTTTGAGAGCTTCTTGAGCCACTGGATCCAATCCATTTAGCGGCTCATCAAGAAGTAATAATTCTGGCATACCAATTAGTGAGGCTGCTAAAGATAGTCTCTGCCGCATTCCTTTAGAGAGTGAATCAAGTGAATGATCAGCTCTATCCCCCAATCCAACAGTTTGCAATAAGTCATCTACGGTATTTTCACATCCTCTCATTACGGATAGTCGATGCAACCATTTACGAGGAGTACCTAATCCTCTCCAAGTTACACTTTCAGGCATAAACCCTACACAAGTTCTTGAATTTACAGAAGTTGATATTTCATTATTAATTTTTATTGTCCCACTTTCAGGAATATGTAGTCCCGCAATAGCTTCAAGTAAGGTTGTTTTTCCAGCACCATTTGGTCCTACTAATCCAATGATTTTACCAGGTTTTATTTTCAATGAAAGATTAACTAACCCAGGGCCAGGCATAGTTGCCCAAGGTTTATTCCATCTTGGTTTTCTAACCTTATGTCTGAAGTTTAAGTCAGAAATGACTAGGATTTCTTCTCCCATTGGTATGGCGTGTACGTTTCTGTTGACAAATGCTCGCCTTCTCGGCTGATTCCACTCAAGGCTTTTGTGGGTAATATATTCAGAACGTTGCGAGCGTATGTCAGGAGTTGCCTTGTTAGGGTGGATTATTCCATTTATTGTTTTGATTATGGCACATTGGATCCTTGGTTTAAATGCCGGAGAAGATGAACAAAACTCTTCTTCTGCTCTAGTAAATGGAATTTCAAAAATAGGTGAAGGGTTTTCTAAATCAATCATGGTATTCCACACATTATTATGGATTGCTCCATTATCTGGATTTCTTTGGATTGTTGGGTTTGTAACCGGTTCATTTGCTAGAAGTGAATGGAGACTTAAGTGGAAAGAGCATGCAAGGCCTAGATCGATATTGATTGTAGTTTGGCTCAGTTCATTTTTAATTGTAGGTTTTTTACCAACTAGCACTCCAATCGGCTCTCCGGAATGGGGTGACGCATTAAGTACTGAAAATACAGAAGCGCCCTTTTGGCCATCTTCTGAACAATATATTTGGATTGTTGACTCTAGTGTAATAGCAATTACCCACCAAACCATGCCAGCACATCCCTGTCCAATAGGGACTGGTGAATTCATCAGTTGGGTCATTGAAACATTTGAATTAGATGAAGATCGGATAAAGCAGATAATAGAACAATTACCCCAAACCCCTCCTGATTTATTCCATTTAGATACCATTCCATCTGAGGGTAATCACAGATACAAAAGCGTAGATGGTTCCATAGATGTAGAATTAGTAGTTAGTAGAAGAATGGTGATTTCTGAGTTTCCAATTGATGGGATTCCTGTAGCGGAAATGATTACAATTTATCATCCAATATTGGGTGGAGAAATGCAGATGCTTACTGTAACTCAAGTATATGGTACAGAAGACCCATGGGCTGAAGATATTGTACTAGATTGGCTTAGTGTGCAAAATTAACATCATAAGTGATTCTCACATTTGTTATTTGAATAAATTTTATATCTTATTTTTGAGATTATAATGTATATTACATCTCTAATTGGTAAGGGTATAATCCACGCGAAAGGAAACATCCAAGCCCATGTTTTTTTCAAATATAGTAAAGTTCTAATTCCTGCTGCTGATCTGATGTAAGGCTAACCATTTCAAATCAAAATAAGTGAATCTACTTGTTTTATATTGTTTGGGAGTTTAGAGTGAACATTCATGCCTTCAACAGATTCTAAACCAATAAATATCACATTGGATGAATTTGACAACCTTTTTTCTAAGAATTTAGTAATTCCGTTGCACATGTGGCAATGCCCATCAAACAATATGATGTCATCATCAGCCATCGTAATCCTACTCTGCTGCAATTCTTACATGTCCTTCTTTGTAGTGGACGTAAATTCTATTTGGAACTTTTTTAGTTAGGGCTGCG
>CAYSJV010000011.1:11969-27778 GCA_964431435.1 uncultured Candidatus Poseidoniales archaeon | reverse complement strand
ATGGACTAGAACATCTAATGGATCATTTACAGAAGAAGGTAAAGCCACAGGAATCAATTCTAACCCCTTGGTTAATTGGGTTTGCAAGTTTTTTGATTATGATTTAGATGGCGACCTCGATATCTTCTTTACAATAGGCACCGTAACCCCTTATCTTACTCTCAACAAAAATTCATTGTTTGTTAATAGGGGAGATGGAACATTTGTTGATATTATCAATAGTGAATCTGAATTGTACATTGAAGGTGGATTAGAAAAAACACAAGGTGGTGCATTAGCTGATTATGATAATGATGGCGATTTAGATATTGTTACTGGAAGTAGCAATGGGCCAGTACGTTTGTTTAGAAACAATGCAGTTGAAGAAACGGGTAGACATTGGTTGATGATTAATTTGATTGGGTCCGGCTCAAATACTGCTGGAATAGGTTCTAAAGTATGGGTTGAAGTTAATGAAAATCAGACGCAACACACTCAAGTGTACGCGTGTAGTGGTAGTTTTGGGTGCCACGATCAGCGCTTACATTTTGGATTGAACCAGGAAACTTCTGTGAAATCAGTTACAATACAGTGGCCAAATGGACAAGTAGAAAAAATAGAGAACGTTCAAGCAGACCAGATATTAGATATATATCAAAAATCAATCAAACTGGAAAGTGTAACAAGTTTACCTTGGTCACTGGTACTAATTTCGTTGGTTGGTTTGTTGATGATTGTTCTATATCGTAAGAATTGATAATTATCGGATGCTTAATGACTAAGTTTCCCTCGCCGTTGCATGGCGAAGATGAAACCAGGGCTCAAAAATAGTTCACGAAACAAGGATCAACTTAGAGAAATTAATGTTGAAATAGATTTTACAGATAATGCATTAGCTTCGGTTCTTTACAAACAAGGTAACACAGTAGTACTAGCATGTGCTACATGTGCAAGGAATTTGCCAAGATGGTTCCCTAGAGATGCAACTAGGGGTTGGGTCAATGCAGAATATTCATTGTTACCTGGTTCTACTGATTCTAGATTTAACCGTGAAAGAAGGGGCGCTAAAGGACGAACAATGGAAATTGAACGTTTAGTTGCACGTTCATTAAGAGGAGCAATTGATTTGGAGCAATTAGGGCCACTCTCAATAACAGTAGATTGTGACATTCTAAATGCCGACGGAGGTACACGTTGTGCTTCAGTCACAGCTGCAAATATTGCACTTAGACTAGCAGTAAGGCGTTTGATCAAAGAAGGAAGGTGTTTACCTCCTTCTAGAAGGGACGAAGAAAATGTAATACTAAATGAATCAGAAATACAAGAACATGAACTTTCTGTAATGGGTAATGATGTTGCCGCAGTAAGTGTTGGATTAATTGGAGAAGATGTGTATCTTGACCTTGATTACGATTTAGATTCAAATGCAGATGTTGATTTAAATGTAGTAATGATTAGTGATGGCAGGTATGTTGAGATTCAAGGAACCGGTGAAGAAGCAACATTTAGCCATGAGCAATTAAATTCCATGCTTGAGTTAGCAAACAAAGGTATGGCTGAAATTAACACTATACAGCAAGAAGTTTTGAAGGATGTTAGTTGATATCTAATTTTGACTTTTCACAAAAGGATTGATATTCAGACTTGTGTTGCTATGTGTAAGGGGCAGTAGCTTAGCCTGGGAGAGCGCCGCACTGAAGATGCGGAGGTCGCTGGTTCAAGTCCGGCCTGCCCCACCTTAATCAGAATAGATCATCGTCTTCGTCAGAAGAAAACAAATCATCTTCTTTCTCTTTCTTTTTTGCTTTGGAATTCTTCTTAGGTGTGACCTTTTCTTTAGGCTTTTCAGAATTTTCAACATCTTTTTCAGGTTCTTCAATCACTTCAACTTTTGATTCACCTTTAGTTGATAATTCCACCCTTCTTTTCTCTCTTGCTTCCCTTTCAAATTGTTTGTGTCGTGCTTTATCCAGTTGCTGATACATGTACATGGCATCATGCTCTAAAAGGGGAGAATCTGAGATGATAGTTACATCTAACCATTCACCTTCTTCTATGAGAAACTCAGCCAAAGGTTCGAAATTCAAATCAGATTTTTTAATTTGAGTATAATGAAGCGCATTACCCATTCTATGTTCAACTCCTGAGAAATGGCAATAAAATGTCTTAGTTCCAATTGTTTCACGAACTAAATCAAATAATTCTCCATAATCTTCACTAGTTTTCAAACGACCATGCCCGCGAGAGTGAATATGTGCAAAGTTGATTACAGGCACAACTCCTTCTACGTGATTTACTACTTCCAATACTTCACCCAGACTGCCCCACAAATCTTGCCTCCCACTAGTTTCTAATCCGATTAATGTAGGCTCACTATCCCTAAGCCAAGGAAACATGGGTATCTCATTGTCTTGTTCCCATAGCTGACGAACCCTTTCTACAGTTGCAGATAAAATATTTGCCACAACTTCATTTGCTTCTGGGCCTGGAGAATAATCACCATAACCACCTACGTGACAAGAGATATGTCTTGCATTAAGCACTTTACCTGCCTGCAAGCTTGCTTCTAGTTTCGCGAGTGTCCTATTTCTTTCAATTCTAGAGCCCAATAACTCAGAATAATATGGTCCATGAATATTTAATTCAAAATCTGCTTTATGAGACAATACTCCGGCTTGCCAATATTGCTCAAAGTGTTGTGGTGCGACCATCCTGACAGTTTGAATTTCCATAGTGTCAAGACCCAAACTTATGATATCATCCATCCCTTCTACTATCGTTCTACCTTTACAAGAAAGGGGAACTCCTGCTGGTCCTAATCGTACGGGCATGGTCAAATTTCCCTCCGGGGGCAAGAGCCGCAATAGTTCTGCATTGAAAATGATGCGGCTAATACAGTAGTATTGTTAGCAGGCGATGCATATAAACAATTGTATGTAATATGCTGGTGAATTTAATACAAATCTATTCATAATATATTATTAATGGACACCAACATGCGGAGGTTGAGTAATTATTCAGTATTCCCGATTCTTGTGATGGTATTGATGCTATTACCTTCATCTTTAGCTACTTCAACAGGTAACAATACTTATTCTGATGATAGTGATTTAGTTACAGACACATATCCCATCGGTGGTTTGAATCACAATGATGCACATCCTGAATGGGGTGGTACATGGTCTCACTTATCTCGTGTTGCAGATTCAGAATATTCAGATAATGTTTCTATGCCATCAGGTCAAGATTGGGAAAACCCGAGACACATTTCTAACGTCCTTTGCGCAGATCCAGCCGGATATGGTGCAGACCCTTATGATATTCCAGATGAAGGAGGGCGTTCAGATATGATTTGGGTATTCAGTCAATTCATCACACACGATATTGTATTTACATCAAATCAGAGAGGACAACATCAATATCCCTCTGAAGGCAATTCTTCAAAAATAGATATGGTAATACCTGAAGGAGACACAATAATGCAACCAGGTAGTTATATTCCAATGTGGAGATCTGTTTATGACCTTGAAACTGGTACTAATGAATCAAACCCAAGGGAGCAATTGACTACAATTACTCCTTGGATTGATGGTGCAGTTATCTATGGTACTAATGATCAAGCTAGGGCTGATTGGTTAAGAACTTTCGAAGACGGCAGATTGAAGATAGATTTGAATCAATTTGGAGATATGTTACCTGTAAAAGATCCACATAATGAATCACAACCTGGAATGTCATTCGAAGGCTTTGGTTCTGGAAATCTAGTTGCAGGTGATCCAAGGGCGAATGAACATGTATCGTTATTATCGTTTCACACTTTGTTTGTGAGGGAACATAACAGAATTGCAGATGAACTTAACACATTACATCCTGATTGGGATGATGAGCAAATATATCAGAGGGCAAGAAAGGTAAATACAGCACTTTTGCAATCAATAACTTATAACGAATTTTTACCTGCACTCGGTGCCCCTATAAGTGAATATCAAGGGTTTGACACGGAAGTAGATCCCAGTATTATGCAAATATTTACACATTCTGCATTTAGGATGGGACATAGCCAAATTGGTAGTTGGACATTGAGACTAGATGACAATAGAACTGAAATAGAAGAAGGAAATATCCGTTTAGCAAATGGATTTTTTGATACATCTCCACTTACAGATGAAGGAGGAATTGAACCGATCTTGAGGGGATTGGCTTATCAAATAGAGCCAAAAAATGATTTAATTTATTCTGATGATTTGAGAAATCAGATGTTTGGAGCACCCGGAGCAGGAGGAATGGATATGTGCGCTATTGACATTAATAGGGCTAGAGACCATGGTATGCCTGATTACAATACAATGAGAGTTGCATTTTCTCTTAATCCTATTTCTAATTGGTCCGAAATCACTAGTGATAGTGATTTAGTAGCTAAATTAGATAGCGTGTATACCAGTCCAGATGAAGCAGATGTATTTGTTGGTATGATGGCCGAAGATCATTTGGAAAATTCTAGTCTAGGTTTGTTTATGCAACTAGTAATTAGTCAACAGTTCGAATTTCTAAGAGACGGGGATCCATTGTATTATGAGAATGACCCTGATCTAACAAATATTGTAGATCAAATAACTAATACAAGTCTCGCAGATGTGATTTTAAGAAATACCAAAATTGAAAAAATTCAGTGTAATGTATTCTTTGCTGAGATAAATTTGGATAATATGACTTGTGAAATGTCAAATGAAATTAAAGGATTTGTGGAATATGTTCCCCTAGTTGAAAATACCACAGATACTGGAGATAGCTCAGACACTTCTAGCATAATTCCACCACCAGTAGTTGAAGAAAACGAACTTCCAGGGTTTGGATTTAATCTTACAATTATATCTATGTTGGGAGCAACTATTGCATTGAATCGAAAACCCAATTGAGCGATTCATATTCAAACCGGTAATGCTTGGGGAGTACAATGTCTGAACTAAAGGAAGCCGTGATTTGTTTCGGTGTAAGAACCCCTATTGGCAAATATAGAGGGGCTTTAAGAAAATATAGCGCAGTTGAATTAGGAATTTTGGCAGTCAAGGAAGTACTTTCCCGCGCCTCCTTATTAGAAAACTCTGAAATTGTGGATGAACTCATAATGGGTCAAGTGCTTCAAGCAGGATCAGGGCAAGCACCAGCAAGACAGGTGGCTTTGGGTGCAGGACTTCCGATATCTACACCGGCTTACACTATCAACAAAGTCTGTGGTTCAAGCCTCAAAGCAGTTATGCTAGCAGCCAACAGTATCAGGGTAGGCGAATATCGGTGTATTATTGCTGGAGGAATGGAATCAATGACCAATGCTCCCAAATTAGTTTTAGATGCAAAAAGAGGGGAATCTGTCCCCCCTGAGAAATTAATTAACTCAATGATTCATGATGGACTTTGGGATATTTACAATGATGTGCATATGGGCATTACTGGTGAAATAGTCGCAGATGAATTTGATTTAGATAGAATCCACATTGATGAATTTAGTTTAGCTAGTCATCAGAAAGCTAAGAATGCATGGGATAATGGGTGGTTTGGCGAAGAAACATTTTCTGTAACAGGGACTAATAGGGATGGTGAAGAATTTCCATTTGAAGCAGATGAAGGAATAAATTCAAATTGTACTTTAGAAACTTTATCAGATATGAAACCAGCATTCAAAGAAGGTGGCTTAGTTACTGCTGGAAATGCCAGTCAATTATCTGATGGTTCTTCAGCAATATTAGTTGCTGAAGCAGATTTTGCAAAAGAAATGGGATGGCCAATTCTGGCAAAAATAATTGATTATACTACAAGCGGTTTGGAGCCTGAACGAGTGATGGCAGCACCCATTCCATGCATTGAGGCGCTTCTTGAAAAAAACTCACTTGCAGTAGATGATGTAGATGTATTCGAACATAACGAGGCATTTGCATCTGCATCTTGTGCAGTAGCAAAAGGTATTGGAATACCATATGAAAAATTGAATTTACACGGTGGTGCGGTAGCACTCGGACACCCTATTGGAGCCTCTGGTTCGAGATGTCTTCTCACAATGATTCATGCAATGAAACGTACAAATGCAAACAAAGGAATCGTATCTTTATGCCTTGGCGGTGGAAATGCAGTTGGCATGTTAGTCCAGATTGATTAGTATTATGAATTCTCATAAATCACATTTTTCGTTTCTATTCTTATTTTTGACGATGTAGCAAGTAAGGTGATGCAACACAATATTGTAACAATCCCCCCTCCACCGGGCATAGAGCCATCAACAGATTCACCAGGACTTAATTCTTCTTCAGCAATAGTTCCTACAAATCCGACCCCTACTATAACCATAATGATACTGAATATTGAAACACCTCTTATGAATTTACTAGTAGGTGGTTTTTGTTTACCTTTGTTTGCTTGAAATGATTTCCATGATATCTGGCACATAAGTAACCCAGATGGCCCCAAAACGAGACCAAGAATGATATGGTCAAAGCATCCATAACTCCAATCGTATACGTATGTGTTTGAACCCCAATCATAACTTGTGAAATAGCGAATTTTTGCAGTAACTACTGGTGTAAATAACAAACAAATACCTGCAATAAAACTTGAAATAACTATAGGTAAAGGTACAATTTTTGATGATGTGTTTGGCTGAATGGTAGTTACTGCACTTCGTTGAATTACTTGTTGAGGCTGTTGAATTACTTGTTGAGGCTGTTGAATATATTGTTTTTGTGGCATTTGTGTTGGAGTACAGTATTTGCATATTTTTTGACTATGAACCCACGTCCAACCATCGCTCTGACCACAATTGGAGCAGTATTGTTCTTTATTGAACATATTATCGGATTGAGTCATACTAAATCAAACACTTAGATAGAAACAACTGTTTGCTTGCCACTTTCTGCGATAGATATGGGCATCCAAGGTTTGATTAGGGAAATAGATGAATTTGTGAAGGAGAGGGATTGGGAACAATACCATACACCTAAAAATATAGCAATGTCAATATCAATAGAATCTGGCGAATTGCTAGAATGCTTGCAGTGGGATCATATGCTAACGTCTGATGAATTGATGTCAGATTCTAAAAGAATGGAAGCGATTGCAGACGAAGTCGCAGATATCCAAACCTACTTGCTGCGAATGTGTTCAATATTGGAGATAAATCCTATTGAAAATGTAAGAAGAAAGTTAAAGATAAATCATATGAAATACCCCAAAGAAAAATTCTCTGGATCTAGTAGAAAATATAATTCCTAAAGCTCAAAACCTTGTTTTTTAAGGTGCTTAAAACCTTCTCTCACAGAAAGAGAAGATAATTCGTGTGAATGATTTCTTAGGAATTCAAGTACTAGATTTGGAGACGTTTTAGAATGCTCTCTTAATGCCCACCCTATGGCTTTTCGAATAAAAAACTCTGATTCATTCGCCCTTGCCAAACAATAAGAAAACATTCTTTCATAATCCGTATTTTCCTTATGACGATTTTGAGAAAGAATTGCACTCCTTCTAATCCACATATCTTTATCATGAACCCATTTGTCCATTATTTTCTCTACCTCATCTCTATTTTCGAGTAATACCTTCCCAACTAGATTTTGTGATATGTCATCGATGTAATCCCACCAAGCACCTTCACGAATCAATTTTTCATATATTGGTATTGAATTTGGAATTATATACTCGGGAACCCCCTTCGCAATAGCGATTGCAGCATGTTTTTCTTCCCTATGCGTTAAATTCCACAATGACATAATTGCATTTTCATAATCTTCTTGAGATATGACTGGGAATTTCTTAATTGCCTGTTTCATGATATCATTCAGTATTGGTTTCCTAACCCCATAAAATGGCATTTCTGTTTTCATATAAGCGGCCATATGAACTGCATCTTCAGGATTTGCCAAATCAGAAAGTTGGGATTGTACAAACTGAACTAAATGTTCCATAGTATGTGCCTCTCGTACTAAGTTATCAATATTCGGTCATTTAATTTATTGTACTACATCCCTCGTATTGTGCACCCAATAACTCCTCATGCAAATTATTGCCCTCAATGTAGACGGAATGATGGATGGATGCAAACAAATGTAGGTGTAGTTTGTTCTTTCTGCACTCCAGTACAAATGCCACAGCCTCAATACATACAGCAACCACAACAACAGATGCAATATGTACAGCAACCACAACAACCTGTAAAAAAAATTTCATATCACAAATGCGTTAACAAAGAGTGTGGTGCATCGAATCCATCTACTCAAAATCTCTGTGGTAATTGTGGAGAGGTAATGGGTCGCTCAATTGGCGAAAAGATAGTTTGGTATCTTATCGTTTCACTTATTTCATTAAGTTGTATTTATTCTGCCATTGGAATAAGTAGTCCTCCATACACACAATTGCTGCAAGTTTCTTTCTATATGGCACCTCTAGGTGCAATACTATTACTAATCTTATATGCAGAAATGCCAATTTGGTTAGGTAGAGGTCTTATGATGAATTTGTCTACTGAACACGAATGGCAATTATCTGAAAATTACTGGTATCGCAAACAACTATTCAAATGGTGTATTCGGATATCCTCTGCATTAGTAATATCTGTAATAGTATCTTGGATTATAAGAGTTGTAGTAGCTGTGGCCACAATTGCCTCTTACGATGGAGATCAGTTTTCGTTAACAACTAGTGTCGTGGACACTTTTTTAAGTCTTTATTTTCTACCAGTGTTTAGTTTCATTATAGGTTATGTAGAATTTATGTTCTTATACTCTCTTCCAGAGAAATCAACACTTTTCAATTATTTTTCGAAATCCCCTTTAAGAAGAAGATTTTGGAATAGTATTATTATTTTTATTGTCGGCATTCTAATGTTATCTTGGAGTTTTGCAGGGATTATACTTCCTATAATCCCAAGTGTGATATTTTTACTTGTAATTCAGCCATTAATTCTACTATTTAGTTTAAGAGAACTTCCAGACAAAATACGTACTGAAACAACCAGACAAAGACAAAGGGTGGTAATTTCTATCTACATTCTTGCATTAATTACAATACCTATGATGTTCAATATGGGATTATATTCTAGTAATATTGCAAATACCCTTGAAGTCAGAATCTTTTTGGATACTAGTGTCGGATTTATGTATATCACTGTTGAAGAAGTTAAGGCAGTATATTCATCAGTAGCAACAATGATGAGTGTTGCTGAAATGTTAGGTATTATTTGGGCAATGTGGGCAATATATCGTTTTAGAGGGAAAAAAGATCTGTTGAATTTGTCGATAACTAAAACTCATATCACCGCAATTGCCTTAGCAGGATTAATTTTCATTCCACTGGCAACATCTTCTTTATACGGTGCTTTTAATGGACAGAAACAAAATATGATACTCTTTGACAATACAATTTATCTCGCAACAACACTTAATCAAGAAACCCTTATGCATCAATATGATATCGAGATTGAAATAATTGTACCAACTAATTTTCCTCTTACGTGGGAAGCCAGTGAAAGTACCGACGTGAGTAATATAGAATTGTTTTTTGTTGGAAACACATTTGAACTTAATGACACATATAGTCACATTCCCTCAAAGGAATTTTTCTATGAAATGACTCCTTGTCCTCTTAACGTTAATCAAGAATTATCTATCTATAAATTAGTAATACATGAAATTAATACTACACTTCCTATTTATGAACTCTATCATGACTCACCTCCTAATATGCACACAATACCAAGAGGATTAGCAATACTTTGGATAAACAATGAAATGGTCACATGGCAAGGTACATATGGGCATGGTTACTGCTAATTGATTTTGAACAATTATCTAGTTACAATGAATAATATATATGCAATTCATCGCCCTCAATGATGAACATTCAGTTACAATGGTTTGCAGCGATAAACGTAATAGGTGGACTTTCTGTTTTGGGAAGTTATGCATGGGGTATCCTATCACACCCAGAAAATAGAAATGACTTGTGGGGCGATATCTCTGGAAACATGTATTTCATGTACGTTGCATTCATGTTTATTGCAGCAGGATCTTATTTGTGGTTTACTTGGTATCTATTTGCCATAATAGATGCAGAATCGATTACCGTGTTTGGTAAATATGGGTTTAATGTATTCAATATTTCATATTTAGGTATACTAATTTTTTCTACAATATGGATGCCATTGTCTTTGCATGCACTTGATACTAACAATTCTGGATTGGAAATTTGGATAAGAGCTGTGTTAGGATTGACTGCATTGTTCTCATTGTTGTTGTTAGCTGCATTAATGTCACTTGAACCTACTGGGACAAGTACACAGCACAATCTGGCAGTAGTATGCGCAGCATTGTTTTGTATTCAAACTGTAATTTTAGACGCTTTAATATGGCCAAATCATTTTTCGGTTTGAATTGTATTATTAACTATTAATCTTGGAGTAAGGACTTTGTCATAAGACATCCAGTTTAACCTATGTCAGAAGTATTTGGAAGTCCTGAAGAATTAAGAAATTTTGCAATAATTACAATTTCGACACTTTTTTTATTCACAGTCTGGATACTGTTTAGAACAAAAATGAGGGGTGCATCTCTTCTTCCTTCGGCCACTGCGCCAAATGAATTTACTTGGACTACTATTTTTCTTTCATTGTGGTATTTTGGTGGTATGGTTTTAGATGGTTGGGCACATACACACGGACAAGTAGATGTCTCATTTTTTACACCTTGGCATGCAATATTTTACTCGGGATTTATTGCTTATGCTGGATTTATTGTATGGACATTGAAACGCTTGCATGAAGGCCCATTGGTGTTTTCAAAGGCTGGCTTAACATCATTTTTACAAGGTATGCCAAAGGGGTACGGCACAGCAGTTGCGGGGATGGTTTTGTTTGCATTTGCAGGAGCTGGAGATTTTCTGTGGCATTGGATATTTGGAATAGAGGGTGGTTTGGATATCCTTCTATCCACAACCCACTTGATGTTAGCAGCAGGTATGGCCATTGCTGTTTTGGCACCTTTTTGGGCGGCTTGGCATAATCCACATCCACAAGAAGACACTTTTAAAAGACAAATTCCGGCAGTAACATCACTTGCAATTTCAATGTCGGTACTGACATTTTTCACAAAATATGCACACCCATTGAATCTCAATTTAAGTGAGATATGTCAGGGACACGGCTCTGTAATTTCTGGGCCTAATTGTCCAACTACTTTGCGTTCACACGGAGGTGTAGTAACTGCAATTTATGATACAACAGGATTGCAGTTAGGTGTAATTTCAATGGAAATTCAAGCATTTATTACTGTAGGTATGGTTTTGTTATTTATGCGTCGCTGGAAACCAGCAAGAGGAACTATGTTACTACTATTTGGATTAAATGGAATTGCAGTTTCTTTTTTGGCACCAGGAGATTTGATAGAAGTTCCTTTGAGAATAATACTTCATCTCGTAATGGGTTTGATTTGTGAAATATTAGTTGCAAAAATTAAGCCCGAACTAGGAGGGTTACACCTTCGTTCATTTTCCTTCCTTCTACCATTCATAGTTATGTTATTCTGGTGGATAGCAATTTCATATTTCTATGGCTTCGCAATTGAAACTGAAGGTCTTGAAGTACGTTTCCAACCTCTTGGTTGGACAGTACACGGTACTTTTGGGGCATTTTTCCTTGCAGGATGTACAGGGTTGCTGACTAGTTTGTTCATGTATCCCCCCGAAACTCCTGCGATAGAAGTTGATGCATAAACTGGTAAAATTGGTATTTGAGTAAGGTAAGCATTGTATACTGTTCATCTTTCGCAGGGGCATGGGACTTTTTGATGGACTAAAAAGAGGATGGCAATTAAGCAAGTTAAGTTGGGCAGTTGTGAAAAAAGATCCAGAATTGATGGTATATACTATCTTTTCTGGGGTAATGTTCATGATGGCAATGGCGATGTGTTACTTACCTGAAATGTTAGAAATGAATTGGACAAATGACGGTAATGGTAATTTCACTGTTAACTATTATATTTGGGTGTTTTGTTGTTACATGTTCGCTAGTATTTTTGTGGTATTTTGGAATTGTGCAATAGTTGCAAGTGCTCATGAGAGATTGAGTGGCGGAGATCCCACATTTGCAAGTGGAATCGCGAGTGCGGCTAAGCATTTACCAGCAATTGCATTGTGGGGTGTCATTTCTGGAACTGTAGGTTTGTTGTTAAAAGTCTTGAGAAATGCAGGTAGAGGTGATTCGCGTAATATGTTGACCCAAATTTTGTCTATTATTGCAGAAACAGCATGGTGGATTATGACATTCTTCATCATACCAATGATAGTACTAGAAGGAAATGGGGTTAAGGACGGACTTAGTAACAGTAAGAGACTGTTTTCAAAGACGTGGGGAGAGACGATATCTAGCGGAATAGGCATTGGGTTTATTGGTCTATTATTTGCTATACCTGGAGTAATTATTGGAATACTTGTTATGCAAGTTCACGTATTAGCAGGACTTGCAACTTTGGCATTATTTGTTGGATTAGCCATAATCTGGACTAATACAGCAGAGAGTGTATCAAGGGCAGCATTGTATATGTTTGCTAAAACTGGAGATATGCCTAAACTATACCAAGAAAGTGGAATGAGAACTTATACTTTTGAAAGTGGAGATTAGTTTTCAATAAACAAACCATGATTTGCACTAATTTTACAATTACCAGGTAATACAGGGAGTATATCATCCGTTGGGATACCAGTTAGTTTAGCAATTTTGTTAGCCAATTTATCTTTCTTAGATGAGGAAGGAATAACTTCAGCCCATCTTTCACAGACTGATGAGATTATTTCAGAGGTACCTCCAATTAGAAAAGGAATTCCATTAATACAAATCAAACCAATACATACTTTCATCTCAAGATCTTTAATCCAATTCCTTTTTCCTCGAACAATAAAAGCTCCTTTGGTTAGATACTCACCGGTTTCAGCAGTTTTTGATACTTGAGATGGTTTTGCCCAGAATGCAGTACCTGCCCCGCCACCACCATTCCAACCCCTTGACCAAATCAAGGACATTTGAGCAGATTGCTTGATTGCTAATTCCTTAAATTCTTCATTTGAAACAGAATCAGATAACCGATAAGCCGGAATCCCCTCAGGTAGATGCTCTGGCGGATATTGGTCTTCTACTAATCCTGATGAAAATTTTAGTACACAAGACGGGGCGCCATGTAAGTCTGCATGGAAATACAAGTCATTTGTCTTCAAGTGTTTCTTAACCAATGTATCATTTGATTTTGCATCTTTACCACCTATTAAAAAACGCATATTCTCTACAATTGTCCATTTATATTTCTCAAACCACAATTTTTTTTGTCTTTTAACAGATACAACTTTCCCCTTTGCATCAGACTTTTCTTTTTTCTTTATTTCACGTGATAATATGGCCTCAGTTTCCATTATTGCACTTTTAGCACCCTCGTATTTTTCTTTTATTTTCCTTGCTTTTTTGTAATATCTTTGAGCATTTTGATGGACACTTTCAGATATTGAAATATCCACTAATATATCTGAGATTTCCCCCTTCTCGTCAGGTAATACAACCTTTAATGTCTGCTCAGCAGCATTGAATGATTTAATCCAAATAATTTCCTTAATCTTAGGTTTTAATTTATTCCAACCTTCATTATTTACAAATGAAGATACTTGGGTAATCAAATCATCAAGAAAGCCCCAATTCTCCGTAATTTTGTCAGCCATAATTTGGAATTTAGAGATATCTTCGCTGAATTTTTCAACACTCTTCTTTTGTGTAATTAATCTTCTTTTTAACTTATCTTGTTCTAATTCAGCAGGCCTTCCATCAGTCCCCCTTTCCATTTTTTCCGTCTCACTTCGTTGGTGGGCCGAACAATCAAACCTCCCCCTCCAAGCATCAATCGCTTCCCAGAGTGTTCCAAATTCAATGCATGTTAACCCATCCTCTTCAATTATGTTACGAACGGGTGTTGCTTCAATTACAGATTTTTCGAAGAAATCATCCCTTTCTTTTAGGGTATTTTTCTCGGATAATTCAGGGATCGATATTTCTTCAGAGTCCAGGTGTTTCATCCACAACCAAGATTTTTGGAGATTTCCTTCTGCAGATAATTCTTCAAGTGTTTTTTTAAGATATGAAAAAATTGAATTAATTGCTTGATTATTTTTTGCGATATCTGTGGCAAGTGCATTAGGGTCTAATTTTGCTGCGATACATAATGCATTTGCATATCTGTTTCCAAGGTTAGCCTTGGCGGCAAGTGTCCTTGCTAATTCTTTGTCACTTTTTTCTAAAATTTCTTTGATTGTATTTGAATCAAGATCATATGGGTTTGTTTGAGGCGGGGGGAATTTGTATTTCATCCCTCTTTTTAGAACCCTGTCTTGATATTTTGTATGCGTAAGAGGTTGTATCACTATTTCATTTTCATCAAGGAGAATAACATTTCCATTACGAAAACATTCTACGACTAATTTCAAATAACCACTTTTACCTTCAAAATCAAAAATTAATACTCTATCAAAATTATGCTGTTTTACAGAAATCAATCTAGCATTTGATAGGTATTTTCTGAGTATCATTGCAAACGCAGACGGCTGACGAGGAACCAATCTATCTCTATTTGATGCATAAATTCTCTTCCCCCTTACAATTATAATATCAATTTGAGGTTTATCTTTTGGTTTTATTCTAAGAACTATTTGCTCATGATGCGGTTGATATGATTTCTTACAGTGAGCTCCTATGAATTCGTCAAACTCAGAGCAAATACGCCTTATATCAAAACCCGACATTTGCTCTTGCATGCTCACTCACCGCCCAATACGACAATAATGCCGCTAAGGTAGGGGTTCAATAGGCAATCGCTTATGATGGTCCATGTATGTGGACAATTGAAGGTGAATGGAGATGCAGCAAAAGTCAACCCCCTCCTTTTTCTTAGGAAACCTTCGTAAACTCCCTTCCCACTATAGTTCACCAAATCCAAATAGCCAATTTAGGCTTTCAAAATCAAATCAAACTACATTTGGAGAAGCTGTTGAAGAATTACAATGTTTTTGGTATGTTTCTTTTCAATTACCCGAACAAAATCCAGATCAAGATGATTCTAGTGATGATGAGCCCATAAATTCTGCAGATGAGATATGGGGTAGACCAATTAGAATTGATTGGGGCATTCATGTGAATTCAGATTGTTTATTTGAAAAGGCAGCTATATTGGCCACAAAAATGGAAGATGAAAATGTTGAAGATGCCACTAATGTCGCTTTGTGGTTATACTTTGCATTTGGTTTCCAACACGAATATTTTCATCATGTTGTAGATTCTCAAATTGCAATGCATGAATCAAGAATAAGATTAGATTCAAGAACAGAAGATATGGATTTGGTTGATGATTCAAGCAAAAAATTGCGTTTAGAATATTTGCAATTATACAACAAATACATGGTAAACAAAGAAACTGCTGATTGGTGGCTATTTATTGAAGAGGCACTTGCAAATGCTTCTGTGATAGTTGAAACATCACAATTATCAGATTTGCAACATATTTTCATACATTATGGTCTATTACCCACCCCAGGAAATGTTAACTCTGGGCCTTATGCATTATGGGAGGATGCAACTGAACCCGAATCTTGGGACTTGTTCACCTCTTTTTTGTGGCTACAGCATTTACAGATGTCTCATGACCCATTTGACATGATTGATAGCCTCGAAGCTATAAGAAAACTAGATGGTAATGCTTCAGCATTTCAAAAGTTTGAAGACTCGTTGAAGAATATTTCTGAATTTCCAATGTTAAATGAGTTAA
>CAYSJV010000011.1:0-11959 GCA_964431435.1 uncultured Candidatus Poseidoniales archaeon | reverse complement strand
GGTACCCGGGCAAATGTAAAAAATGTTGGTTTTGGAGATTTCAATCCTCAATCAGGCGGCCTTCTTAGCAGATTAGAAATTCCAATTATAATACACGGCAGTCGAAAAGAAGACCTTTTGCATTTACTAGATGATGAGTGGCCACATAGGACAATTGAACATCTTTATAATGCATTTTCTAGGAGAGATTCTATGTCAGAAGACCCGTTTTCAGATGATGACGATATTGAGTTTGTAGCATAATCACTTTCTAGGAATCCATCCACCTCTAATTCCCAAATCAGCTAAAATGATTCTAGCTACTGCTTCTACTACTGAAACTGCCCTCGGGCCTAATACAGGATCATGCCTCCCCGTCAATTCTAATTTTTCTTGTGTATTTGTTTTAACATTCAGTGTTGATTGAGATTTACCAATACTACTTGGCGGTTTCATGTGTAATTTTATGATTTGAGTGGCTCCAGTAGATAATCCCCCTAATGCTCCATCAGGTTTGGTTCCACTAGGCTTAGGAGCTCCCTCTTCCAAAGTCCAAGCATCGTTGTGTTCACTACCTTTCATGGTTGTAGTACTTACGCCCCTTCCAAATTCAATTGCCCTAGCACCAGGTATTGCCATTAGTGCTCGAGATAGTGCAGGTTCTAATCCATCAAACCAAGGCTCCCCAACTCCTATTGGGAGATTGTCAAGAATTAGTTCAACACAACTACCAATACTGTCACCTTCATTTCTTGTATCCTGAACAAGTGATACCATTTCTTCTGCTTTCTTTGAATCCATACACCTTGTTTGAATCATCGACTGACTCACTTCTTTTACATCTATATCGACTAGTGATTTTGCAATAACATCTCCCATTTGGATTACTTGTGCTTTAATCAACCAATTTTGTTTTTCAAGCATTGGTCGAATTAGACTAGAGGCAGCAACCAAACCTGCAGTCAGTCTTGCACTGTAACTCCCACCTCCTCTCAAATCTGCATAACCATCCGATTTAATGCTAGAAGGCAAGTCAGAATGACCGGGTCTTGGTAGATTAGGTAGGAATGAATAATCTTTTGATTTTACATCTGAATTTTTGATAAGAAGCAATATTGGCCATCCGGTGGTAAATCCATCATATACTCCTGATAAAATCTCACACTCATCATTTTCTTTACGTTGGGAAGCTAATGATGAGCCAGGCTTTCTTTTTTCCATATCTCTTGATAGGATTTCTAAATCCAATGGGATGCCAGGAGGCATACCACTTAGTAGGGCACCAATAATTGGGCCATGACTTTCTCCGAAAATATGTACAGATATTTCCTTCCCAAGACTCATTTCCATATCTCAATCCTCTGCCTCTTCATTTTCTATTTTAGGCGGATTAATCACTTTTGTTTTTATCACACTGCATCCCCTTGATTCATACCATTTTGTCGCATTTATCAGAGAATCTGAAGTCACACTAGGGATGAATACTATGATTGCAGGACCAGAACCAGAGATTCCTGCCGCTCTGCCCCCATTTACAAATGCATCATTGGCTAATCTTCGCCCCGCATGATCATTGAGTGCAGATGCTACAGCTCTTCCATTCCACGTTAAAGCAACTAATTCCTGTCCTAATTGTAATGCTTCCAAAGCCTTACCAAAGCTTTGTTGCTGACCCACAAACTTTTCACTTTCAGGTTCTATTTCTCGTTTACCTCTGGTAATTATCAATACATCCCACTCCTCACTATCTGGACCATCCCCTGAGAGAAGAACTCCTTCTTTGGCAGGTAGGTTTGGATCTACAAGTTTCCAGCCAGGTTCAGCAGTAGCCCATGAATCATCTACACTTCCTGTGATTGTCACACCTGCTCTTTTTTGCGCATCAGTTGCTAAATCAATTAATTCATGTGTTTCTAATTTAGTATCAGTTGCCGCACATAATGCTCTCAAGCAAGCAATTGAAATTGCGGAAGATGATTTCAAACCTTGCCCGATAGGAATATCACTACGTACTGCCCAATGCAACTCTTTTGATTTTGGCATTTTATTGCCTGAATCTTTCCACACCCCAATAATCTCTGGTAATAATTCGGATGAATCAGCAGGCGGATTTCTTGCAGGTTCATCTCTTAATGCAACTTTTATTTTGAGGTTCAATGCCATGGAGGCACCGTAACCAATTCCGGCAGCATGAAGTAGACTAAAAGCACCATTTGCCTCTCCAATACCTAATACTCCCATTTCATCACCTTTCATCTACTATTGTTTGAATGTCATTTCCGATATGCCGCCCTTTAGTTTCAATTCTCGCCAATAAAAATTCCCCTTTTTGAAGTGTAGTTACTGACTTCGGCTCACCTAAATTATTCACCACCCTGACTGTTTCAGCCTGTTGTACGAACGATTGGGCCTCATTATCATTTTCATCACGCCATTTTATCATCAACATAGGTCTTGGCTCAATTTTTAACCTTCCAATGATACTTGAATAAGCATCTCCTTCTGCATTTGACACGAGTATTTTGTCACCCGGATTTAATTCTGACAAATATTTTGTTGTATTATCTGCAAGCAGTGTATATGCGTGTACTGCTCCAGCATTTACTCTAAATGGTCTAGTTGGAACAAATTCTGATTCTATGGTTTCAGAATGCATTAACAACATCGATTTTGATGAAGAACCAACAAATATTCCATCTCCTTCATTTAGTATATTTACCAAGTCAATACAAACTCTGTCCGCATTTCCAACCGGCTCGATATCTATGATTTCCACTTTATCAAATTTCAGATTATTTTCACTAATAGATATTTCATCAGCATTCATTTTTTTAATTACAATAGACTTAGCAATATCTACATTTTTTCCTAAATCTGAAACCACTATTGCATCAACACCTGTTCCTAGCGCATATGCAGCACCAATCATTTGTTCATTTGAATCCATTTTTGCGGCAATTTTTGTGGGTGTATTTTGTGCAGCAGCAATTAGGTTTTCGAGAGGAATCATTTTCCAATCATTTGCTGTTATCAAAATCCACTCAACAGAACCTACAAGTGATTTTGCATTTAATTGATCATTTTCATCTTCAATATGAAAATGTGCGCCAATTTTCCCATTAGAATTGTTGAAAATTGAATGGCCATCTATAACTAATAATTCAAAATCACTAAATTTATTTTCTATTCCCCTTTTACAAATTAATTTGTCAAAAGTTTTCAACTCTTCATTTTCTTCTGAAATGTTTTCGACATCCAGCCAAATCTCCAGAATTAATCCCTCCGTACAATTTCCTTTAGCAATTTAATACAATTTTCTGGGTTTTCGGATTCAAATATCTGTCTTCCCATACATACGCCTGCAGCACCAGCTTCAATCGCCTTTCTTACCATATCAATTGTTTCAGAAAAGTTGTCTTGTTTCTCTCCACCTGCCACCAAAATTGGAATTGGAACGCTGGAAGTAACAATTTTGAATGAGTCTATATCGCCAGTCCAAGTAGTTTTGATTACATCACATCCTAATTCCCACCCCAATCTGGCAGCATGTGCTACACCGCCAGTCACATCATTTTCGGTTAAGTTTAGATTGGGTCCTCTCGCATAAATCATCCCTAGTAGAGGTACACCTAATTTGTGACATTTTTCTGAAATCATCCCTAATCGTTCTAGCATACGGTTTTCAAATTGACTACCTAAATTTACTTGAACACTTACTCCAATTGCGCCCCTAGATATTGCTTCTTTTATTCCACCGACTAACACTTTGTCATCACTTTCTGCGCCACCATGCATGGTGGATGCAGAAATATGCATTACAAATGGGGTTTTTTGATCTGTTGCGAAATGAGATACAACTCCCTTGTGTGCAACTATAGCGTCAGCATCGGAAAGTGCCTCAATTATTTGCTCAATATTATTTAATCCCGGAATTGGATAATTGCTTACTGCATGGTCAATAGGTACCCACACACCTCTACCATTTGGCAATAATGCATCTAATTTTTCAGCCTTATCTTTCGTCCCCACAATTACATGTGTGGAGTATTAATTATGTATGTTCTGCGCTAAATTTGTAATTATAATGTGGAACGTTTATCACCTCTATTCTATGACCCTTACACGGTGGATTAAATGAATAAAGGCCTAATTTTTATTGCGAGCGCAGCAATTTTGTTGATTTTACAATTTGGAGTAATATCTCCTATGGCAGTTTCTGCAGTACAAGATGTTGTTAATGAAAAATCAGTTACTACTTCTGAAGATTGGGAAAGTGATGATTGGTTAGTGACATCGAGAACTAGAGATTATTGGGCTTGGAATTTGACAAATATCGATGAAGTTAATGCAGATTCTGCGGTTACACCCGTATGGGAAAAGGTTGGACCATTTACTTATGAGATAACTACTACAAGAGAAGTCATAGAACATGATGATGTTTATGGGACTTTAGAATATACTTCGAGTAATTCATATGAGTGGACTGGTGAGGGCCTTGATCCTTCTATGCAAGTTTCAAACATGAATATTGCATATCAAACACAAGTAATTGCTGCAACTTCTTCTGCAATTTCTGCAGCTATGACATTATCAAAAGTGGGATTCACATCTAATATTCTCTCGTTATACATGAATACCTCTGCAAATTCAATACAAGTCGCAGATGAGTTTGACAGAATAATAAGTGAAAATGAAACGTTTTTGCAATTAGACTTCTTTTTGAGTCAATTAGCAGGGGTTGGTTATGATGGTTTCATGGACGTGCATTCTTCAACATTTGGTGTTCAGGAGTATAATACTACTTTTGATAATTGTACTTGGCATAACTCTTCAACAGGAGATTATGAGTTACAGTATGATCCAGATACTGAAGAACTTCTATGTGACGGAATAGCGGATTTTGATGGAGATTATACCAACGAAACCCACGCACCAACCAATACCACTTGGCCAAATTTCGCTGCAAATGGGACTCAACTTATTCATTTATTCAGAAATGCTGTAGATCCAGCAAACCCCGAAACTAAGATATCACTTACGGATGATTTTGGCCCCATGACTTTCCTGAGTTTTGGAGAACCAACCATGACTATTGCTGAACTTGAAGCAGACCCTGAAAATAGCACCTCATTCAAGAGAGCATCATTATATGGATATGTCCCGATGACCAAAGTAGTTGATTATGCAATAGATAATGAAACAGGTGGACTTATTACGATTTATGGCCCCGATTATGCCCAACTTTTCACTAGAGATTGGACATTCTATGCAGCAGTAGGTCAATTTTTCTTAGATGTTGGAGGCGGTATTGATTGGACTACCGACCCAGCTAACTTTACTTCAAGACTAAATGCATTGATTGGACATTCAGGCACATCATGGTTTGAAGAGGGTGCTGCTGCTGATTTCCTATTCGGTGGAGATGAAACAAGTAATCCTACAGGTATACTTGCTGTAAGTAGTTCTGGTACTAGTTTCGGTCTTTCTAAATTCTTAGATCTGGTAGAAAGTGATTCTTCTACAGCGATGACAACATATGGTATTAATGATGCTACTGCCTTTGATAAAGTGGTCGATTGGATTATGAGTTGGCACACAGATCAAGTCTCGTTACCACTTTTACTCCTCGGTGCAACCGATGGTAGCACCCTTAATGCATCTACATTCGTCAATGCGTCTTTTGGCGGAAAGAACCCTATCGACTTGACACCAGATAATCCAGATGATGATTACATTTCAGTTGGAATAAATATTGGTGGTTTGAGAGAATATTTGGTTGGCGGGTTAGTGGATATACCACCTGCTAAAGCAGGAGATATTTTGTTTGGCGAGAGGGGGATTACTACATCTTTAGTGATGGAAATTATATTTGGTGAATTATCTGGGCAGTCACTTCCAATGATTGAGGATAACAAGGGATTTTTAGTGGCTTCGAGTGCAGGTCAAAGAATGGATTGGACCGACACAACGGTTGCACAGATATATCGTCTTATTGCACTTCGGGATGACGGTACTTTGGAATGGGATTTAGATGCTGCAAAGGCTTTAAGATACTATGCTTATAATTTCATGTATGGGGATTTCGTACCACAATATCTAGAGGATGAGTTTGATACAACTCAATGGACAACTAGGTCTGTAAATGAATGGTTATTTGGTTGGCATGACCCTCTTGTAGCATTTGTGGATGGAGATGGACCTGATGATTATAGTGTGGGGTGGGCATCTCTTGAAGTCAATGCCACATATTACAGGACACCTGAATTAGTGGCAGCTGGTGCTGAAGCAGTTAGCAACGACCCTACTACTTACGTTGTTTATACAGGTGAGATTGATTTATCTACAGTTGGGCGTTTAGTTTCTGAAAATGGAGGTACTAGAGTAGGTGGACATACTGCTGCTATTAATCAAGCAACATATGGGCTAATTTCCGAAGAAGATCATTTAGGAGATACAGCAGGAGGTTTCATTTCAGGAGGAGGTATTAATGCTATAGACAACCCCTCTGTAAAATATAACCTTGGAGGTTATGTAGTTGCAGATATACCTTATACCGGTAAGGGAGATGTATTTGGCATTGAAACACTTGTTTATTCAATGCAAACCAGTACAGACCGAACACTTCAATCTAATTTGTTGGGAACTGAAACAATACTTGATGCAATGCCAGGCACAGTACCTGTATTTTTTGCATCTGACGTAACTTTCCATGGAGAACCTGTGTCTGGTGCATTGATTAAAGGAGATGTAATTAGTACGTTTTACATAGATTCACGTTTGCAATGTAGTCATTATTGTAAGGTAACATCAAATGAATCATATGATGCAAATGATGACGGAATTGCAGATAATCCTACCCTTGATGATTTGACACCAGTATTTATGACAGAAGATCATATCTCTTTGACATCAAGTGATGCAGATACCTTGAAAGGTAGTGTATATGCAAATCAAGAGCCCTTGACTTATTGGACAAACTTTGACGTATGGATAGATTGGGTGACATTATTACTAATTGGGGGTGCATTGATTTTATTGGCCCTTGGTGGATTTGAATTTGCAAAAGGCATGGGCGATGAAGATGAGTTACTTCTTTCATCTGATAAAGAGGAATCTGAAGAGGAACCAGAAGAAGAACCAGAAGAAGAAAAACCCAAAAAGAAATCCAAAAAGAAATCCAAAAAGAAATCCAAAAAGAAATCTAAATCAGAAGATTGAGTGTGGATACTTTATCACCCACTCTCTTTTCGGATACCTTGATAGTAATGCCATTAGTTGAGATTAAAGGAATGGAGCGCCACTATGAAATGGCATCAGAGACTGTAAAAGCTCTTGATGGAATTGACTTGGAAATAGAAAAAGGAGAGAGAATTTTACTTCTAGGGCCTTCTGGCTCTGGAAAAACAACGCTGCTAAATTGTATAGCGGCCCTAGATAATCCTACTAGTGGAACTTACTTGTTTGGAGGAGAAGAAGTGCCAAAATCGAAATCTGAAAAAATGACAACATTTAGGAGAAACAACATTGGTTATGTTTTCCAATTTTTCAATCTACTGCAGGATTTAACTGTACTTGAAAACATATTGCTAATTCAAGAATTATCAGATGGCCGTGATGAAAAACGAGCTAGAGACTTACTTTCATTAGTAGGACTAGAATCAGAAGTAGATAGATTCCCTGCAGAAATTAGCGGAGGGCAACAACAACGAGTTGCTATTGCACGTAGTTTGGCAAAGAGTCCAAATCTATTGCTTGGCGATGAATTGACGGGTAATTTGGACTCTGCTACTTCTTCAAAGGTAATGGAAGTATTAGTGAGTGCTTGTGAGGCAGAAGAGATTACAACTGTGATGGTAACACATGATGAATCCCTTGCAAAATATGCAACAAGAGTTGTTCGTTTAGATAGTGGTGTGATAGTTTCAGATGAAAAAACGGATAAATGAGGATACATTATGTCAATGCTGCTGATTAAGAGGCTTGCTAGGAGCCTATGGCGAACAAAACTGCGACTATCAGCAGTAATTTTTATGATAGCCATTGCCGTATTTTCAGGTATAGCTTTTGGTGCGTACGCAAACTCTGCAACTACATTGTACGAAGACATCTATGCGGACGATGATAACGGGGTGAATTTACCAGATGTGTGGGTAGAGAATGTAGGCGGTGATTATTGGAACGGAAGTACCTCTAACAATCTTTGCCATTCAATAAGTAATCAGTGGCCTGAGAATCATCCAGCATTGGATAAGTGTGAACCACGTCTAAAAATTCCAGGGCAATTTCACAGTGACAATTCAAATCTTGGTAATATACCTGCAATTTGGCACGGTATTGGTGAAGGAGAAGTTGACAAAGTGTGGATTCCTAACCACGATTGCTGTTCAGGCAAAATTGCTTCAAAACAAAATGAGATTGTAATAGACAAGCATGCTGTAAGTGGTTTGAATTTATCTTTAGGTAGCGTGGTTGAGATAAGCGCTGGTGCAGGTTATACTATGGAATTTACAGTAGTCGGAATTGGATTTCATTCTAATCATTTGTACTTCGGACCAGAAGACTCACTCGTTCCTGCAACGGATGGAACATTTGTCACTGGATATATGACTGCAGAAGGATTGGAAGCATTGGCGAACTTGAGTTCAGGAGATTCAAATCTTCTATTATTGGATGTAATCGGGACTCCAGAGATGGTTATGGGAGATCCCGATAATGACCCCTCAGGATTCATTCCTCTTGGTGAAGAGATTCGCAATATAGTTACAGAAAATGATAATTCTAGCATGGTCGTGTATGGCCAAAGCGCAGTATATTCTGTAGAACTCCTAAGAGCAGATGCGGAAGGTGCTGTGAAAAGTTACCCTGTGATTACAGGTATGATTGGAGTGGTTGCAGGAATTACAATTTTCCTTAGCCTACAAAGGCTTATACAATCTCAAGCGCGTGAAATTGCTATATTACGTACACTAGGTGTTAGTAGAACTGCTATAATGCCAGGCTACATAATTGCACCTATTTTGATAGGAATCGTTGGGTGCTCCATAGGTGTACTTTCAGGTGTACTTTGGGGTGCACCAGCTATGGTTGAAATGTACGAAGATATCCTAGGTGTACCAATTATTAATCCAGATGTTTCTACTTCCATGGTCATGCAGAATGTCTATATTGCAATGACAATCGTTTTCTTATCCGGATTGCGTCCGGCTTGGCAAGCATCTAGATTGCAGCCCTTGGATATCTTGCGAGGGCAGCACGAAGTGAGGTTATCATCTAGAGGATTACAGAGATTGACATCCAAATTTCCAGCCACAGTTGGTTTGACAATACGTTCTAGTGTAAGAAAACCAGTAAGGCTTTCTTTCACCTTCCTCGCTGTTGGACTTTCAATGCTTATTTTTGGCTCAATGATAATTATGATGGATTCAATCGAAGATATATTTTTGTCAGGAGTAAAAGAACAACAAAGTTGGGATGCTCAAGTTGTTGGAGATGATCAGGCAATTATTGAATGGGCAGAAGCAAATGGTGCAACTTATGAGCAGATGATAATTTTCCCTGGTTCACCAGGTGGAGATAATCGTCAATTGACTGCATATGGACTCGATACTGTTGCAGAGGAAGGAGAATCTATGTATCTGATTCATCTTTCTGCAGGAGAGATTCCATCTAGTGGCGCAGCAACACCTGAAATTCTTATTGATGAAGGAATAAATCACTTCCTTGGATGGGATATTGGCGAAACACATTCAATTGATTTTGGGACAAAAACTGTTGAAGTTAAGATAACAGGATTTACTTCAGGGGATATTTCGAGATCAGTATATTTTCACAGAGCAGATCTTGCTGAAGTGCTTGGCTTTGATTCAACTATAGTAATGCTTCAATTTTCTGGAGAGAATGGAGTGAATGACGAATTGGTGAAGAATGCATCTAGTATTACGCTACGTACAGATTCTATTGAGTCATTTGAGGTATTAATGGAGCAACAGCAGGGAATTTACTATGCAATAGAAGGATTGGGAATTTTAATAGCAGTTGCTGTATTATTCAATACACTCATAATGAACCTTGCAGAGAGAGATAAGGAATTAGCTACACTTAGAGTGCTTGGCGCATCAAAAAACAGATTAGGACTAATGTTGTTTGGAGAACACCTTGTTATTGGTTTGATCGGTGGAGTATTGGGTTGCTTGTTTTCAATAGTGGGAGTAAATCTCTTGATTTCTTCATTTGCACAATGGGGGTTCTTTTTCGCAATTAAGGCCTCCATGTCTTCTATTTTCATTCTAATTGCAATAGTGGCAGGAATTTCAATTTCCTTAACTCCCATTGGGATGTGGAGGATTCACAAGATGGATCTTGTAGAGAAAGTGAAAGAGTTTTCACAATGAGTGAGGACAAATACGATTTCGTAATCTTTCCCTTGTAGTTATTTACTAGACAAGCACTATAACTACTCCACATTTGCGTTGTAGCATGGATGCAATGACTTTCATAGGCCCTACTATAGGTGGTTCTATGTTGATTTATGCAGCGTACTGCATGTCGGCTGGAGGGACACATGTGAAAGGTAGAGGTTGGATGACTAAAGAAGAAGCACCTAAATCATACATATTTAATCAGGCACTTTACCTCCTCCTTGGAATAGGCTTTGCTTTTTCATTATTGTATAGGAAATAAAGCAAGTGTCCAGGGAAGTAAGACATGAAACATACCGTTGAAAACGAAGATAATCTTCTCAATATATTATCAAAAATGTTCCCTCAATCTTCAAATTCTAAATTGAGAAAAATGCTTACGGAAGGTAGAGTTAATGTTGATGGAACATTAATTTACAAAGCAAAAGCAACTCTTCAAAAAGGTAATCAAATAAAAATTATTGATAGAGCTGAAGCAATAAAGAAATCACCACACCCAAAAGGAGAAAAGCATTCTTCAAAGTTATTAATTTTGCATGAAGATAACGAAATTCTAGTAGTTGTGAAGCCAGCGGGGTTACTTTCAGTGGCTACAAATAAACTTGAAAATGACACACTGCATAGTCGATGTGTGGATTATTTAAAGAATAAATCTAAACGCGCATGGTGTCACATTGTACACCGATTGGACAGGGAGACATCAGGGATCATGGTACTTGCTAAAGAGGCAGAATCCAAGAATCACTTACAATCACAATTTGTAACGCGCAGTGTAGAACGCATTTATCATGCACTCGTTGAAGGGAAACCTTCCGGAACAGAAGGCACAGATAAATCTTGGATTTATGAAGATAAGAATCTTAATGTCAAGCGTGTTAAATCAAGTTTCAGAGGGGCACGGGAAGCGATTACTCATTGGCAATTCGAAGATGAAAAAGAATCATACTCTTTGCTTAAAATTAATATTGAAACAGGGAGGCGTCATCAGATTCGTATGGCGATGAAAAATTTAGGTTGCCCAGTAGTTGGTGATTTCTTGCATGGTGCGAATACCAACCCATTCAATCGAATTTGTTTACACGCGAGTGCGCTTAGTTTCAATCACCCCCGCACAAATGAAAATGTGAGATTTGAATCTCTAGCGCCCTTCTGACACTCATGTGTGAGAAACCATGATTGAGTTAAATAGGCCGTAAAAGAAATTATTGTAGGATGACTATATTAGTATCTTTAGTTCAAACAGTTGTTATGGAAGGAGCAGCAGTAACACAACAAGCAAATGGAAAAGATTGGGTTGTCACACTAATTTTGGCGATAATATTACCAGGAATTGACCGAATTTACGCCGGTTCAATAGGCTTGGGTATAGTAAAAATATTCACAGGTGCTGGATTTGGGGTTTGGTGGCTCGTCGATATAATCAAACTCGTTACAGGCAGTTACAAAGATGGAAGCGGCGTCCCTATATCCAAGTGATTCGGGACCCATGCAACTGTATAAGATACAAAGGCTACCCATGCGAAGGACGGGTTTCGGAAGGGTCCCCCTATGATCAGAAACCA
>CAYSJV010000010.1:0-28741 GCA_964431435.1 uncultured Candidatus Poseidoniales archaeon | reverse complement strand
TTCAGTCAAGCCCAATCTCCCAGCCCACCAAATGGTGTCGTTCGAAGTTTCATAGACGAAGAGAGACAATCCCTCGTCCGAAGTCTCATTGATGAAACCTTTCTCCTCGGCTAGTATCAGAATCTGTGAACCTGTGACTGCCATGATTCTTGTATGTCCGTATCCAGGTGAGTCACCATTGAAATCTGCTGGAATCCATGCAGTATTGTTCGTGAAGTTGTAGACATAGATATCCCGGCCATATGAGCCAGATTGATTACCAGTAACTGCATCGAAAACCAGTTGGCCATCATCCATTGCCGCGATGCGTCTAGGACTGGAAGATAAGCCAATTGAGCCGCCGCCAACAGTTACGGGATAGAGGTCAGCAAGAAACCATACAGAATCGTTTGTTGATTCATAGGCCCACAATTCCTCTCCGCTTGTCCCATTATCTGCACAGAAATACATTCGTGTTCCGTCGCGAGTAAAATGGTAGCCGCAGTATGAAGTTTCAGATGCCCGTTCATTGATATTAGCAGACTGCCAAACTGTATGATTTGAAGTATCATATGCCCACAATTCATAATCAGCGTTGGTGCCATCATTGCCGTAGAACATCAATCGAGTATCCAATATGGCACTATTTAGGCTAGACATCAATCCGAGTGCGGGAGTTATAGAACTGACTTGAGGATTGGTATCAGACGCCCGCCATGTTGAACCATTGGTGGTTTCATGGATCCACAATTGAGAGCCCCCCCCTCCATTGGCCATGAATAACAAACTAGATCCAATTGGCAACAAGCTGATTGGTGATGAGGACGATGAACCAGGATTGATGTCAGCAACCTGCCAGAGCGTGTCATTCGTGGTTTCATATGCCCATAGTTCCTCTCCATCGTTGGTATCTGCCTTAACACTGCCCATATAGATAGTAGAATTGATTGCTACCATGTGGAACTCATCTGCCCCCAGAGCTGCATTTAACGCTGCAACAAAGTACATGGTATCATTTGTTCTATTGTAAGCAAACAGTTGAGCGGCATTATTGCTCAACCCAGGGATATTGCGCACTTCAAACCCAAGGTAAGTAATAGAGCCAATCGTTGGTCCATACGTCACATCGCTACCATCATAACACAACGAGCTATTGTAATAAGAATCGCCATGTATGTGCCAAGTTGAGTAATTTATATGTGAATATGTGCTAAAGCATCCTATACCGCTGGGCGTGTCACTACCTGTTCTGAAAATGGCCATGTCATCCGAAATAGGGTGGATGGCGCCTCCACCAGCCCCTGCACCGGCTCCCCCATAGATTCCATTCCACGATCCTCCGACAGGGGCTAATGTTGTGTTGGCCACGCCGAGGGGTTGCCATTGTGTTCCATTACCTGTGAATAGGGTACCTGAATTTCGGGTTTCTACAAATTCATTGAGAGGGGTGGAGTAAGAAGAATAATTCTGAATCAAAGTTATCTGAGACATTGCAATCATTAAGAAAGTGAGCATGATTGCATGCGCCGCTTTACTGTTTGGCTTCTTTTTCACACAAACACCCCTCTATTCATCCCTAGCTTCAAACATACTCAGGACTGCATTCAATTCTCTAATATCTTCTTCTAGTATTGTCCTATCCTTGTTACTTAATTCGGGATCGTTGAGTTTTTCTTTGATGGTCTCAATCTCTTCTTTTGCTGCTGTACGCTCCTTTGTTAATTCTTCATCCTCTTTGGTCATTTGTAAACGGGCTTTGCGAATACTTGCGCTCTTATGGCGTTTGTTGTGAGATGTTTCATACTTAGAAACAATCTCAACGTTAGTTGGATATGGTATTTCAATCCCTTCTGTTTTGAATTTCTCATCTATATTCTTTAACAACCAATCACGGGCTACAAATTCTTCTGAATAATCATCAACCCAACCATACAATCGAAATACTTTAGCAAATTCTCCTAATTTAATTAACAATACTCGGGGGTCTGGATTTGATAATAGATGTGGGCACTCTCTCATTAAAGTCAAAATTGTATATTTTACATGGGATATGTCTTCATCATATCCAACACTGATATCTAGAATCAAAGATATTCGGCGCCCAACGCCATTTCCCCCTCCTCGTGCGTGATTGATAACTGTGGAATTGATGAGATTATTGTTAGGAATTACTACTAAATTTTCTTCCTTTGTCAGAATCTTAGTAGATAATATTCCCACAGATACAACAGAACCTATGTTGTTGTCTACTTCAATTCTATCGCCAACCTCGAATGGTTGATCTAGTGCAAGCATGAAAGAATTGATGATGTTGCCCAATGTCTGCTGCATTGCAAGTCCGATGATTAAAGAAAATACAGCTAATGAAGCCAACAAACCAACTAATTCAATGCCCAGCTCTGAAAGTGCTAGGTAGGTTCCGCCAAACCATATTGCTGCACGCGTTATGAAGGTGATAAGAGAATTACTACCTGACACCGTAACACTTGAGGAGTCAGAAAACTTATTCATCACTACTGGAATCAAAACTCTGAGTGTTACGCTCAATAAAGATGTAGATAACAGAATGAATATTGCTTCGAAAAATGGGGTAACTAAGATTACAAAGGAGTGGTTTTCTCCCATTACCCAAGACATAGTTAATTGAATACCAACAACAAAAATGAATATGTAAAGTCGTTTTGAGATGGGGGAATATAATTTATCATCCCAATCAAAAGATGTTTTTCTTACAATATCAAGAATTAGTGTTTTCATAACAAATTTGACTGAAAAAAATACAATTAAGGTACTAGAAAAACCTACAATCCATTGTAGCCATGAATCGAGGCCGTTTAAGGTGTCAATGAATTCATTTAATTCTGACATTGTTTTTTTCCCCTAGTAGGTGTATCTCGCCGAACTTATTGCCCTATTTGATAGTGATGGGGTTGAATTTATTATTATTTTAAACTCAACAATGTGAATTATTGATGGGGTTATTTAATGAATGAGGGGGGGGTGGGGGTTTTATGGAAAAAGGGTTTGTTGCTATATTATTAGTTTTTATTTTGTTGGGCTCATCTGGATGCATTCAAGGATCAGATGTAGATGATGTAGATGTTATAATTGATGAGATTATGCCTGATTCTTGGTCTGATAATTTACCGTCATGGGTTGATTTAGGAAGTAGAGAACGAACTACTCCACACCTAGATTCTTTTGATTCATGTGATGAGTTAGAAAGTGCTGCAAAAGAAAATTTGAAATTAATGTATGAAACTCAACTCATGACATATGCCTATTCTGGTTATTATTGGTGGGGTGGTGGTATGATGGTTGATGATATGGTCATGGAAATGGATATGGCTGTAGATGGCGGGGCTCCTGAAACTGCTATGGCCAGTAATGGTGGAGCTACTACAACTGCAAATACTGGTGATTTGAGAGTTGAGGGTGAAGATTATAGTGGTACTAATAATCAAGAACAAGGTGTTGACGAAGCTGACTTCGTAAAGACAGATGGTGAAAATATATACTTAGTCCAAGATGGGCATTTAGTAATCCTTGGAGTTCCTACTTTTGGAGAAATAGAATACCTTTCCAACACTACCCTTGAAGGAAGTGTAACTGAAATGCTAATGGTTAGTGATGGTAGTGGTGAATCTGAAGACAAATTAATTGTCTTATCCCGCGTTAACACATGGAATATGTATTGGGGAGAAAATCAAAATTCTGATTTGTGGGAATTTTTGAAGGAAGATAGTGATTCTGATTACGGTATGGAAAGAGTATATGAATTGACAAAATTCACAGTTATCAATATTACAAATCGCTCCGCGCCTCAAATTATTTCAGAAGTATATGCTGAAGGTGGATATTCGACTGCAAGAAGTGTGGATGGAGTTGTTAGAACTGTTTTACATGGGCATATCAATATTGGAGGAGTGAAAACTTGGGTAAATATTGATGATTCAATAAGTGAACATTATTACAAATTAGATTGGGATAGTGAAGAAAGAATCGCAATCTTTGATGAGTCTGCAAATATAACTGTCAATGAAAATAATGAAATCATTGATTCTCTTGAACTTGATGATCTTCTTCCACGTATTTATGTCAAAAGAGATAGTGGTGTGGAAATTTTAGATTTGGTGGGTGATGGTTGTTCAGACTATATTGCCCCCAGTGATTCTGTGAGTAATGAGTTTACGTCGATTGTAACATTAGATTTATTCAGTATTGAAAATAACCAAGGAGCATTAGATTACAGTGCTACACATTTAATGGGGAATTGGCCAGAAGTTTATTCGTCTCAAGATATGTTGATAATTACTGAGCCGGCTCAAAGTTGGTGGTGGTATTGGGGTGCTGATAATCTAAATGAGGCTACAAATATCCATTCATTTGCTTTGACTGATGATGGGGTGGAATATGTTGCAAGTGGGCGAATTAATGGCACTATTTTAGATCAATTTTCCATTTCAGAACATAATGGATTTATAAGAGTTGCAACAACTACAGGAGAATGGAATAGGGGGTGGTTGTCAGAACCTGAGCCTATGGAAAATCACATCGTAGTATTGAAAAATACTGAAAATACGGATAAATTGGAAGTTGTCGGACAGTTAAGTGGTATCGCTTTAGATGAAAGAATTTGGTCGGCGAGATTTGTTGAAGATAGAGTGTATTTAGTTACCTTTAGACAAATTGATCCGTTGTGGACTATTGATTTGTCAGATCCTTCAAATCCTACGATTATGGGTGAATTAGAAATTCCTGGGGTGTCAACTTATATTCATCCAATCAATGATGATTATGTTCTTTCAATAGGCCTGGGCCCGGGTGAAGATGGACTTGGACTCGATTGGAGTAAAACTCAAGTTTCATTGTTCGATGTAAGTGATTTTGCAAATCCTATAAGAAAAAGTGTACTTACGCTTTCTGCAATAGATGAAGATGAAGATGATTATATGTGGTCTTGGTCAAATAGTGAGGCAACTTATGAACATAAAGCATTCCAATATTGGCAAGAAAAAGGTTTGCTATCTGTGCCTTTAACAACCAGTGGATGGAAATATGATGAAGTTGAAATTGATGGGAAAATGTACTATCATGACTCCTATGAATACAGAAGTCTAGCTATCATAATTGATGTTGATCTTGATGAAGGATTAAGCATTAAAGGTAATGTAAACCATTCAATGTTTTACAACGTGGATGATTGTAGATATTGTTACTCATCGGGGATCGGTAGAACTATTTTCATGGGTGATTATGTATATACTATTTCTAATGGGGGAGTGGCTGTTCACAATTCAACAACATTAGAATTAACTGATTATGAAGAAATAAATTATTGGGAAAAATACTATTCATATTATTATTCAAATATGGAAGATGATGTAGTGATGGTAGAGACTGATGGTTCAGACAGTGAAGAGGGGAGTGACGATCCTCCTGAGCCAGAGCCAGAAGGTGAATCTTCTACATCTCAGTAGTTTATACTTGGAAACAGCTATCAAATGTTCAAAAAATTTGTTTAATGACAAATAGTTCAAGTGTTTGTTCTTACTCGCAAGAGTGATGGATGGAATGAAGTTCTTAGGTGGAGGTTTTGCCGTTTCTTGCTTGTCGGGTGTTTTAGTAGGGTATATGTGTGGAATGATGTTTGGATTTTATGCATTCAGTGGAATCTGTTTACTAACTACTGTGGTTCTAGGTTTGATTAATTTTGAAGTTGTAAAGAAAGCTTTGGATCTAACTCCTATGAGAGTCGCGTCGTGGCTTATATTTCTAATTTCAGTAATTGTAATTGCGGTAATTTATGCAAATGAGTTTGAGTACCCAATGGTGCCTGCAATATTAGTTTCATTATTGTCGGCCAGTTACATATTTCATACTTGGTATACTCTTGAACCTCAAAAAGGATAGAGATTTCAACAAGTACTGATATACTTTAACTCTAAAACAAGTTACTTTCACGCCATGCCGTTACGATGATGATTTGGTACCTTTTCTTATCTAGTGCCATGGCGGTATCGGGTTTAGCAAATTGGTGGTTTGTATGGAGGCACCAAACTGGTGTTGAAGCATTAGAAGACAAGCCGATTTTACAACAAGTATTGTGGATTTTTTTGGACTTTGTGATGCCTTTTCTTCCATCGATTTTCGTTGTTATGTCACCAGAAGGTGTGAATTTAATTTCAGAAAATATCAGTAATATATTCATAGGAACCTTATCTGTTGTTGTTGCAGTATATAGTACTGGTTTAGCTTTATCAAGTGTCAACTATATTATCAACAGTAAAGAAAACGAAGAAAATATACTTATTAGAAGAAAATCTAGAAAGGGAGAGATGTTAAGTGAAACTGCAAAAACACATCTATACTGGACGACTGCATTGACTGGTGTTGTGGGGATTGGTTGGTGGATAATATTTGTAATTAGTATGGGGTGATTAAATGACTCAAAATAATACGCCTCAACCAGTACGAATAGTTAGAGAAGGCTCTACCATTACTAGCGACAATGATGTGCGAGAGAAATTAGTGGCTGCATCAGAAGCATTTGCAGATTTATTACGTTCCACATATGGGCCAAAAGGATTAGACAAAATGCTCTACAAAAGTAATGGGGAGACTGCGGTTACAAATGATGGTGCTAAAATTGTTGCAGAATTACTAGTAAAACATCCTGCTGCAAAAGCATTTGTAAACTTAGGTGAGGCCCAAGAAAATGCCATCGGAGATGGGGTTACTGGATGCTTGTTGTTTGCTGGTGCACTAATGCATGAAGCAGGGTTATTATTCAGAAAGGGTGTTCATCCCCTCATTATTGTTGAGGGTTTTTTACGGGGGATGGAAATTGTAATTGAAATGGTAGAAAATTCAAAAATAAAGATTGTAGATTTAGGAGAAATAAAAAATGTTGCTAAAACTGCAATGACTGGGAAAATATCAGATAATTATACTGATTTTTTAAGTGAGTTAGTGGTGGATTCCATTCATAAAATAAGTCGGGAAGAAGAGGGTGTTTTGATTTGTGACTCTGAAAATGTAATCATGGATAAATCAAATTCGGAGTCGTTCTCAGATAGTTATATTGTTGAAGGTGTGGTTATTCGTCAAAGAGTAGGGTTAGATAAATTAAGAGTAAATTATGAAAATGTGAATATAATCACATTATCTTGCCCACTCACAATGCAAAAAACAGTCAGAGACATGGAAATTGAAATTGAGACTCCTCAACAAATGACTGCTTTTATTGAAAATGAAAGATCAGTGTTGGATAAAATTGTTGAAAGTATTCTAAACTTGAAGGTGAAATGTGTATTTAGTGATGGAGAAATTGATGATGCGATTATGCATTCCCTCGCCGAGAATGATATTTTTGTTATGGGAAATCTTGATAATAAAATGATAGAAAATATTTCCTTTGCTGTTGGATCAACTGTTTGTGGTAAACTTTCAGAACTGTCTGAAACAGATATAGGGTTTGCAGGAGCCTTAGATGTTGTTAGTTCATCAAAAGATGGTGGGGTTGAAGATAAGATATTTATTGATAAATGTGTAAATCCAAAAGTAGTAACAATTGTAGTCGGGGGAACAAATGACCTAGGAGTCGAAGAAATTATTAGGGCCTTACATGATGCATTGAAAGTTGTTGCTTTAGTTGTAAAAAGTGGTGAAGTCGTTAGAGGTGGTGGTAATATGTATCAGCTCGGTGCACAGTCTGTTAGAGAAAGTGCTGAAAAAATCGGAGGGAGGGAGCGTTTGGCTATGGAAAGTTATGCGCGTGCCTTAGAAACAATTCCTGCAACTTTATCTGCTAATTCAGGAAAAAGAAGTTTGGATAATGTTTTGAAATTGCGTTCAATGGTTCTAGAGAATAAAAATATGGGAATCCTATCTTCGGGTGATGTTGGTGAAATAACTAATGTTTGGGAGCCGGTTGAGGGGATGTTACATGCAATCAAGGGTGCTACAGAAACCGCAGTTGGTTTACTAAGGGTTGATCAAATGATTTCCGCAAGAGGGGATTAATTAGCAAGGGATTTGTTGATTAAGTTAAACCGGTTGGATTGATTACGGGGCGCTATAGTGAATTCTCCTCGTGCATTGTTAAGTGTGTATGATAAAACTGGAATTGTAGAGTTTGCCAATTCTTTGATTGAGTTGGGTTGGGAAATAATATCGACTGGTGGTACAGCCAAACTACTGAGAAAAAATGGTATGGTTGTTAAGGATGTTAGTGACATTACTAATCATCCAGAAATATTTGATGGGCGTGTCAAGTCTTTACATCCCGCCATACATGGTCCCATTCTAGCCAGAAGAGAAATTGTTGAGGATCAACGTGGTTTAGATGAATTGGGTTATAAGCCAATTGATTTAGTGGCCGTAAATCTCTACCCCTTTTCTGAAGCTGCTGCAATTCAACCCCCTCTTGTTGATTCTGATTTATTAGAAATGATAGATATTGGGGGGCCCACATTAATTCGTGCTTCGGCTAAAAATCACAAAAATGTTATCGTAATTAGTGACCCATCAAAATACAATGTTGTTGTTGAGTTATTAAAAACAGGAGGGGGGGTGTCAGATAACGTATCTGATGACATTAGAAAATCTTTAGCAATTGAAGCATTTAACCATACCTCTTGTTATGATATTGCTATTTCAAAAGAATTGAATAAGAGATGGGTTGGAGATATCTGTGAAGAAGTAGAACATGAGAATAAAGAAGATTTGATGCCCGATGTATTCCTAACTGGCGCAATTAAAAAACAAATTATGCGCTATGGGGAAAATCCTCATCAAGTTGCTGCCTTCTATGCTGATTCAGATTTAGAAGAAATTAGTTTGTCGAAATTTAAGCAACATGGGGGAAAACCACTATCATACAATAATTATGTTGACTTAGATTCAGCATTGAGATTGGCTAGAAGTTTATCTTCAGATGGCTGGCTCGAAACACCCCATGCGTGCGTTATTGTGAAGCATAATAATCCATGTGGCGCTGCTTTATCAAAAACACAAGTAGGAGCTTGGGAGGATGCCTTGGCATCTGATCCTGAATCCGCATTCGGATGCATTGTGGCATTTAATGAAACTGTAACAGAAGATACTGTTGATATGATCGGAGCACATTTCTTAGAATGTATTATCGCACCAAAATATACTGAAGGGGCGATTGAAAAATTAAGTGAAAAGAAGAATAGGAGGATTCTATCATTTCCAAACATTGGTGAAAGATTGCCCGAACTTGGTGTTAATCTAGCAGCAAAAATGGTGTCTGGGGGGTGGATTGTACAAACTGAAGAGCCCCCCCTGATCGATTGGGATAAAGCAAAGATTGTTACTAACATAAAGCCAACTGAAGAAGAAATAGACTCTATGAAATTTGGAATTAAGGTGTGTGAACAAGTGAAGTCCAATAGTATTATTTTTGTCAAAGGAACAAAAACTGTAGGTATTGGACCGGGACAGACCAGTAGAGTAGAGGCTGTTAGAATCGCCGCTAGAAGGGCAGGAGAAGATGCGAAAGGGGCAATTATGGTATCTGATGCCTTTTTCCCATTTAGAGATAGTATTGATACAGCAAGTGAAATTGGAATTAAAAGTATTGTGCAGCCTGGTGGTTCAATTAGAGATGAAGAAGTAATAGTTGCTGCAAATGAACATAATATGTCTATGTTATTTACAGGCGTTCGCCTATTCAGACATTGACATACACTACAAAATTTGAATTAATTGGCTAAACAACAAAATAAGTATCGTGACACAATATTTGAAAGTGCAAGAATTAGTAGTAAACTAATATGTGCAGACTTAGGATTGAATCCAGACTGGAATGGTATTGATAATTGGTTTTCTGATGTTAAACTTCCAAAAGGTCGGCGTTTGGCATCAAGAAAATAATGCAAATTGTACGCCAATTATCATTAATAATCCTGTAGCCATTTGTAAATAAATAGTGTTAATATTAGTTTTAACCAGATCTCTAGATTGGTAATCTTCGAATAAACGGTATGTTAACCATGCAGAAACTGGTAATGCAAGCATTGCTAACATAGAACCAACTGTTACGACCTCAGTCAAATATAAAATTAGTAGCGAAGAAAAAGCGCCAACCATTAGTAACAAATATCCCCAACGAGCGTTTGTTAATCCTAATGCTGCTACTAGATGGACCTTGCCTGTAGCTATATCTGAAGGAGTATCTGGAAATTGATTAATCCATAATATTGCAGTAGTTAGTAAACCAAGAGGTATTCCTATCAAAAATGCTTCCCAAGAATGTATTCCAGTCATTGCATATACTGTTCCCATAGTTAAAACAGGACCAAATAACAATCCAATAGAAAGTTCTCCAAGACCTTTTCTAGATGATAATTTTAGTGGGGGAGCAGTGTAAAAATATCCTCCCAAAGCTCCTGCTAATGCATAGTAGAACAATTCCCAGCTAGTAACCCATGGGCCTAATATCAATGAAAAACCACACACCCCTGCTAAAATAATAAATGTGCTTGCTAATTTGAATAATCCTTCTTCAGTAATTAAGCCTAATTCTATTGCCCTAGAACCTCCTGAATATTGGAGAAAATAATCATTATTGGCTTGATCAGCACCTGATTGCCAATCCCAATAATCATTGAATGTGTTTGCGGCTAAATGGAGAAACGATGCACCCAAAAATACAAGCCCAAATAATGGCCATGATGATTGACTCCAATCATTTTGAATACCTCCGTTAAAGGCCCAGACTGCTGCAAAAATTACGGGCATCCAACAAGCAGAAAGAAATGGGAGTCGTGTTATTGCCAGCCAAGTTACTGGTGTAACCCACCAAGGTTCATCGGGCATTGTTTCCATTGGATCCTTGTCTACCACCCTCGTTTTACCACAATAGCCAATTTGTACTTTAATATCATCTATCGTTCGATATGTGGGTGTAATTTCAATATATGCGGGAATCAATGTACCATCTTTGTGAACAAAAGTTGTGTCCCCTTCGTATTTTCCTTCATTAGATGCTGTGCTTAGCCAATTTGCTACATGTCCTAATACTACTCTACCTGGTGAAAATGCTGAAACGCGCATATTATCTATTGCTTCATCTTTAGTATAACCAAATATTTTTTCTGCCCCTTCATTGAAGGTTTCTATTCTACCTTCCATATCACAAGTAATAATTGAGGTATATTCTTCATCCTCTGCCATAGTTCTCTCAGGGTGTTCAAATATATCAAAGGGAGTTGCATATATTCGTAATTAATATGATAAGCATAATGTGCTTTAACCTCAAGCAATAATTATGCAGAATTTAGAATCAGTAGGTATAGAATTTATTTTGTATATAGGTAGTTTATTATTTGTACTCGTTGCAATAATTTGGTATCTTAATAAAATGAAAAAACCAATTAATCCAAAAAAATAAGAAAATTAGTGACTAAAACAAAAATAACTGCTAAGGGCTATTTAGGATGCGGGAGGCAGGATTTGAACCTGCGAACTCTTCGAGACTGGGACCTCATCCCAGCGCCTTTGACCAAGCTGGGCTACCCCCGCGCTGTATGTAATATGGGTGTGTGAGAAGCACATAAATCCAATGGCATTAGAAGAAGAGTGAAAGGCATGTTATAGAGCCATCTACTGCTTTAAATTGAGACATTTCTAACTCGTGGATAGTGTAACCTTTCTCTTCTAGCAACTTGTTAACTGTTGGATAGCCTTTTGCTACAAGGACGTGTTTTCCAAAGCCTATGGTATTACAACCATACATTTCTTCTTGGGGTACAACAACTATCTCTGTATCTGGCAATTTTCCGAAATCTGAAGGTTTGAGTATTCCTTCTGGAATTAATAAAATTGGTGGGTCAGGGCTTGAACAAGCGCTGGTTAGGTGTAAAATTCCCTTTGGAAGATTGATTTGTTTTAACTTGTATCCTAACTCGGATAAGAATGCTCTGAGTTGGGCAACACCTTCTTTATTTGTCCTTTCACCAATCCCAACAAAAAATTTATCGCCAACACGAACTATGTCCCCTCCGTCTAATTTTGCAGGTTCTTCCATCCAGTGAAGCGTGAGTGATTTTTCTAAAAAGGAGGCGATTAGGGGTTGTTCGCCCAATCTTGATTCATGGCCCACTATTGGCATGAGGGCGTTGCCATCTACAATTATTGCCTGATCTTCGACAAAGCAACAATCAGGGTGTTGTTGATCAGGGGGTAATACTATTACTTCAATTCCAAAAGATTCTATCTTTTTGATATAATCAAATTGTTGTCTTCTAGCATCTTTAGAAGATAATTTTGTTTTAGATGGAAATTGATTAGATGTGAGTGCTTCTGGAAAGGTTTCGGGAATGCCCCGAACAATTGCGCGGCGTTTATCGCGTAGTGATGCAGTTGCCATGGATAGAACAAGCGGGCGGGGGGGTTTTCATAAAATGTACGCTTTTTTAGTAAATTTCAAATTTTGAAAATAATTGGCATTTTCGCTCAATAGAGGGGTGATTTGTGCAAATAATCTTCTTATGGGGTGGAAATGGAATTAGACTGTTATTTGCACAAATCTATCCCTCTATTATTGGAGTATTTGGATCATCTCTGAGGGATAATATGTAATTTGCCCAAAGATATTTTGTTCGTTCAATTGGTTTGCTTCGTGAGGTCGAGTCCGTCGTCTTCATCAATAGTAAGATTGCTCTATATCAATATAAAACTCTCGATTATGCGTTTATGTGGGATTTTACCATCATATTATAAAATTTGAAATTTGAATTATTAAATTCATTGGGGACCAATAACCTGTGATCATGCATAATATTGGAATTACAAATATTGCCAACATACACCAGAATGCTTGTTCAGACCATGCCTTTATTTTTCTACCGTCGAGTGGTCCAAAGGGCAACATATTAAACGCCCCTAAAATTAAGTTAGCCATAACCCAATAAAGTACAATATCATATACCATCTGTTTCCAATATATTGCACCTAATTCCACTGAAAGATAGCCAGTATTTGGATCCCCGGTTAATCCGCATAAACCCAGTATTATTCCTCCAATTGGTATTCCTACTAAGAATAAACCAAAATTCACTAACGGCCCAGCAGCAGCAATATGGCCATTTTGTTTTCTTGTGACCATTCCCGCCACCATCACGGCGCCCGGAGCCATGAACACAATACCAAGTAACATGGAAAGGAGTACTCCAAATCTTAACCCACTTGGGTCGGCCCTAAATTCTGCCCAACAGCCATAATATTTTGCTGATATTTTGTGTCCAATCTCGTGTAAAATAAATGCAGGACCTACCGCCATAAGCATTATTGGCATCGAAATTAATAAGTGAATAAGTGCTACTGTCATATTTCCCCCTAATAATGGAAAAATTCCTCCTATCCTCATAAAACCAAGAGCCAGGGTGAAAGCCCCTGTGGCAAGCAATAAATGCTGTTTTTCTGTTTCGCTAAAGTGCCATAGATTGCCTGAATGGTGTTGTGGTGGTTGATTTTCAGACACCCCCCATAATGTTTGTATGAATGGTGCAAAAGCAACTTGTTGGGGGTTTGTCGTTGTATCTCTATTAATCTGTTTAGAATGAAAGGGTGAGTCATCTAATACCCGGGCACGTGGATCTTTTTTTGACATAATATTACTTCCATTTATCATCGTAATATGTAGTTGGGTTCTGTTTAGATTTTTTCCTACCCCTACCAGTATCTATGAACGCTCTATCTTGCTCCAAAAGTTCTGAGCGCTCCTTTGCTTTCATCCCCGATGTTAGTCCGAAATAAGTGGGGTCATTAGCAATAGATTTTAGTGAAGTTGGATTTAATTTTCTTAGGTTTGCAATTATTGTCAAAACAGTATCTCTTGTTAATTTTTTGAGTTCCTTATTTACATATCTTGAATTAATTTCTCCAGCAAGCATTTCCAGTTCACTTTTGAGTAATTCTTCTTCTTCGTGATATGTCTGAACAACTGATTGAAGATAGAGTAATTCTTGTTCTTCTTCAGAAGAAAGTCTTCTACCTTTCCTTAGAAATTGAAGCCATCTAAGAGAGTCTGGTAACATCGCCGCAATGAAATTAGTTTGTAAGAACCCGAGTAAAGCCAGAATAAGAGCGCTTGCACCAACTGTTTGGGTAACTGCGCCTCCTTCCTCTACATCTCCTATAAAATTCTCAACAAGGCTGTCTCCTCCGATTGTGATTTCGCATCCATTTTCATCAACTTCTCTATCTAATCTTGAATATTGACAATCATCTCCATCATTTGGAATTCCGTCCCCATCATCATCTCTTTCACACCCATTCATATGTACAGTACCTCCTGGTATTGTATCTGGACAGGCGTCTTCGTCATCTGGGATTCCGTCCCCATCAAAATCACTTAAACATCCACTAGAATCTACACTAGAATTTAGTGGAGTTCCCGGGCAACTATCGAGTTCGTTTTCAACACCGTCGAAATCCGTATCTATCTGTGTGGATATGGGTTCTCCATCCCATTCACATCCCTCGACGTCGACAACAATGGGTGGAGGGGTGTTTGGGCATTGATCTTCATTATTTGTAATGCCATCTCCATCGTCATCATCAGGTAAACTAATGATTGTATCAATTAAATCCGAAATGCCATCTCCATCTATATCCTCGCAACCTAATTGGGGCTTTTGAGTTGAAGTCCCATAATCCATGGGGCAATAATCTGCATCCACAGCATTAACTACAAATTCACCAGGCCAAGCAATTATTCGAGTATTGTTCCAAGATGAATCACCCCAATTATCACCATACCCGTCTCCATCTGAATCCGACCATTGGGTTGGTTCATTAGGGAAACTATCTGGGTTAGTTCCACTGGGATTATCTCCAAATCCATCCCCGTCTTCGTCCCACCATTGAGTTTCATCAAAGGGAAGTGGGTCTGAATTGTCCCCATATCCATCATTATCTGAATCTGCCCATTCTGTAGGGTTAATTGGGAATGCATCAGTAGGCCCCCAATACCCATCTCCATCCTCATCAGTCCAAATTGTAAAATCTGTACTAGAATAACTATATGCATCAGAAGTAGTTACTGTAGTTTCAGAATAGCTAACTTGTAAGTTTGATTCGTTGTGTATGAAAACATATAATCGATATCCCGCTGCATCTGAAGTGAGTTGGGTTGATGTCCATTGTATCGTGGGAGTTACATTTTCGGGGGGGGTGTCAATTGCATAAGGCCCATACAATTCACTTGAAGAAAGTGACTGATCGTGGATGAGGCCGCCTTCACTTTCTATAAGTTCAAATAAATTGTAATGTAAATAATATGTTTTGTTTGGGGTTAAATTGGTTATTTGAATTTCTGCCTCAACATCTTGGGGTATTGTTGAGGTCATTGATACAGAAATTGTAATTGGGGTTGGGCCAACCACTGCTTGAACGGGTTGGGGGAATATGAATACTAACACAAACGCCAAAATAAAAGTATTAAATTTTACATTTATTAATTTCATAATTATCACTCTTAGTATTCATATGGATCTGGATTTGCATCAGACTCCGCTTCTTCTTCAACCGCATAATCATAATTACTTCCTTCTGACTTAACTTTAGATGTAGATTTTGATAATCCAAAATAGTTTGAATCATAAGCTATTATCTTTAATTGTGCTACTGGTTTGGATTGAAGGTCTGTAATTAAATCAACTAAAAGGTCTCTTGTATTTTTCTTCAATTCCTTACCCGCATATCTTGAATTTATATCTGATGATAACTTTGTTAATTCGGATATAATTATGTTTTCTTCTTCAACATAAGTTTGGACTACGGTCTGAAGATATTCTAATTCTCTTCTTTCTTCTTTGCTCAAATTACTCTTACGCGACATTGAGCGGATTGCTTTTAGAGAATCAGGTAATAGCCCCGCTAAAATATTTGTTTTAATTAATGCAAAAACAGCCAAAAATATTGCACCGAAGCCGATTGAAGATGATATGGCCTTATTATTTTCAACGGTCTCCACAATTGATTCTACGACACTTTCTTCCACGATTGTGCAGCCATATTGATCTACTTCTAAATCTAATCTTGAATAATCACAATTATCACCGTCATCAGGAATCCCATCTCCATCTGCATCTTTCATACATCCATAATCGTCTACTTTCGCTAGAGGTGGGGAATCCGGGCATTCATCATTGTCATCTGAAAATCCATCTCCATCAAAATCATTCAAGCAACCATTTTGGCCCACAGTAGAATTAAGGGGGGTGTTTTCACAAAGATCATATGTATTTACAATTCCATCATTATCAAAATCATAATTAATATTACCTTTAATATAATCCTCGTAACTACAACCATATTCATTTACATATTCTCCAATATTTGTATTCGGACAATGATCTTGATTGTTTGTGACACCATCAAAATCTTCGTCATTTGAAACTATTATGTCGTCATCTAAGAAATCCGCTAGCCCATCTCCATCTACATCCTTACATCCGTATATCTCACCAATTTGAGAGGTGCCACTTTCAGTAGGGCAATAATCAGGTGTTGTGGCTCCTTCAACAAATTTTCCAGGCCAAGAAACAAATCGAGTTAAATTCCAAGTAGCATCATCCCAATTATCTCCATAACCATCTCCATCTAAATCGGACCATTGGGTTGAATCATCTGGGAATTCATCTGGTAAATTGCCTCCTACATTATCTCCATAGCCATCTCCATCTGCATCAAACCATTGAGTTGCGTCAAAGGGTAGTGGATCTGAGTTGTCTCCATAACCATCTTTATCCGAATCTATCCATTCTGTTGGATTAAATGGGAAGTCATCACTATCATCTGGAACGCCGTCTTGATCTGTATCTGCCCCTTGAACTAATGATTGGCAATCTTGGTCTCCCACAAGGTACTCACTATATTGATTGTCATAATCATAATTATTTTCTAAATATAAATCTACAGATAAACAATAATCTCCAGGTTCTAAATTAACCCAATTTGAATTAAAATTCATTGTAGAGGAGCTTGCCGTAAAATTCCACCAATTATTTTCTATTTCATTTGCAGGATAAGATAGATGACAATGTGGCTCATAACCTTCTTCATCATCGTGCCATTCTCCATCTTGTTCATAACATTCTTCTTCAGTTAATGGAGAAGTTGTTTCTTCATCTTCTGATATTTCAAATAAATAATTAAGTGAATAATTATTATTTATAATCAAATTAGAAATTTCTACTGAACCAAACATTTTACTTTCAGAGGGGGAGGGATTAAGTTCCACAAGTAATTCAGGGGGTGTTGTAAAATATGTACAATCTGATGCTTGGATTATCCACTCTTCAATATCTCCTTCATCGGTTGTGTCACCATCATTATTTGCATCATGTGATATTGTTGCACGCACACAATATTCCCAACCATTTACGAGAATATAGGGGAATGAAAACATAACATTTGAAGATATCCTTGATGAATTAACTACTTGTAAATCAGAACCTAGTGAATATTGTGCATCTCCTTGTTGTTTATAATATTCTACTTTTATATTATAGGGGGTGTTTTCTGCAAGCATTTCAAGCCATATCTGTGAATGTATCAAATGTGTTTCTTCAATGTCTTGATCCCATATTCCATTTGCGTTATAATCTTCATACGGCTCATCCGTATCCCATATTCCATTTGCGTTATAATCTTCATACGGTTCAGAATCTTCAATTTCCTCAAACCATGGGTAATCTGAATGAATTATTGGATTTCCATCTTCGGAAATTTCAAAACATTGTGTATTTGTTTCGATGATGAAGGAGTCTGGTTGTGAATTCCATGAAATTGAGAGGTCAGTTTCTCCCTCAAAAAGACTTGTCTTTACACAATTTTCTCCTGGATAATTAGTATTTAGCACCATTATATTATTGATTTGATGTGAGTATGAGGGGGAATGTGATGTTGTTAGAGATTTAACGACTGTATTATTATCAGGTATCCATTGTAGTGTCTCAAAAATATATTGTTTACCTTGGCGTAATTCATATGCTGAATATTCATAAAGAATTGGTGGGGAAGGTGTGTTATTTAACAAGCTGACATGTGTGCCAACCCATCTTTCATCTGTAAATGTCCCTGACTTCCAATCTAGATAATAACTACCTGTATTCCCAAGTGTTGGGGCGTTTCCACTATCAGAAAGTCCTGGGGAATCAAAGGGGGTGGGGGGTATTGTCATAATGGGTAAAACGGGGGGAATTACTTCTTCACCATCAAGAGGGTGGGCGTTAGTAAAGACCCATTCATTCAAAGAAGGAGCCCATACAAAAGATTGGTAGGGGTTCATACTAAATGTGGTTGGGTTGTAATTTATTTTCGTGTATTTTGGTTTGTTTCCTTCTTTACTCCAAACCCACTTACTAGTATTTACAGAAGTTATTTCTTCGAGATCCTCAAATCCAATAGGAGGTGGGTTTGTTTGTCCGAGGGATGCGCTCAACAAACCTGCTGTTACTGTAGCACAAGCGCCTGCTGAAATATATACTGCTGGGAAAAGTTCGCCACTAAGATTGCTATATGCTGCACCCGTTCCTGATGAAAAATTAGTCCCATTAACCCATGTTCCATTAAGTGAAAACCATATTTTCCCAAGATTCATATCGAGAGCTACCCCAATCACCGAACCTGCGCCAAATCCTGGACCGTAAGATTGTGAACCGCCAGAATGAGAAATTGTTCCATCGTTTGGACCTTCTCCAAATGAATTTGAATATCCCCACCCTGCGGAACTTTGGCCCAAATAATAATTTAAATTGACATTTTGATTGGCCACTCCAATTGAGGCTGACCAAGTACATGTGCCTGGATTGCCATTATATTGGGGGGGGCCGAAAAGTTGGATTTCCCAATAATATTTACCGGATGTAATGCCTTCTTCCAATAAACCACTACCTTCTGAATCGAGGGCGTTTACACTATTGTAGCCATAATTAATATTCCCTGAAGTGTAGTTAAGATCGAAAAAGAGTGGGGTTGTGGTTGTTTCATTAATATTTTTTATTATCCAACTATCAAGGGATTGTATATATTCCCCATCAATTGAAAATGTATTATTTGTACCAAAATTTGCTTGACCATATGCCCTAATTCTATCTATATCTGAAAGCCCTGGTACGTAAGTAAAATGGGTGGATGAAGAAGATGATCCACATTGTACATACTCTCCTGTAAGTGGTAATAATTGATTTTGATAATTATCTATGCTATAACTACTTGGATAGCAGGTCCACCCCATCGGAAGTTGGTCTCCAGGTTTACCATTCATAATATGCCACTTATTGTATGAGGTATGATATACAATTGTTTTATCATCTTCAACATTATAATACGCACTTCTTGTTCCTGATGAAGAATAGTTGCCATCAGCGATGAGTGTGAAATTTGAAATGTATTGGTTACCGTCATTTGTTCCATCTCCGTCGGTATCTGCAAAATTCATATCTGTACCATAAATTGTGGCTTCATAATAATCAGGTATTCCATCTCCATCGGAGTCGGGTGCTGAAGGAGAATATTCTTCAAAGCCCCATCGAAAATATTTCCCATTTATACCCTCACTTGCATTTGAAACGATAACATAATCAAAAGACTCTAGGGGGTCTGTGCTAAATATCTCTACATTTTTATTCACAGAATGTATGAGTGAGTTTTTTTGAAGTTGAATTTCTAAATTATAATCGCCTTCTGGTAAATTATGAAAAATTAGTTGTTTGAGTATTTCTTCTCTACCTAATGTATTAATTGTAATCCAATTTTCATACATATATGGTGTTTGGGATGATTGTTCTGTAAGGATATAATATATTGTATATTCATCATCAAATTGGTCTTCTATAAGTTCGCTTATTTGTATATCTATGGTAGTCAAAGTTGATGTGCCCTTACAACTAGATTGTTCGTCACAACCTTTAATTTCAACGTTTCCTGTATAATCTGGCCCATCCCAATCATTTCCAGAATATGTTGCATACAATACCTCTGTATCACTAACAATAATGAAATGGGGTTTGTCATTATTATCTAATTTTATTTTGACATCAATAATCTCTTTATCCATATCTAATTCTTCTGATATCCAAGTTGTTCCCTTATCTTCTGAATAAGCATAACCTACATTTTCTTCATCTGTAATATATCCAATATGGGGGTTATCTTCTGCATCAATTACAATTGAAAGTGTGGTGGCATTTCTAGGTATAATTATATTTGATAAGTTAGAAAAAGAAAAACCACCTATGTCAACATAATATGTAGCGAATTTGAGTGTGTTGTCGTTGGGTTGAAAAATAAAATATGGGTTGAATTTTGAATTAAGAGATAGTGCTGAAGGTGAGTAGGGGGAAGTGTCCACTATTCCAGCAGAAGTTGATTCTTCGGTTTCCTTATTGAAATGTATTTCAGATAACATTAAATCGTTAGTAATGCCTGAAGAAGTGTCGTAATAAGTATTCCAAACAACACTATTTTCCCAAACTCCTGAAATTGCCATTGAGGGGGATTCTGCACTACCAGGTAGCCCATTTGTAGAATACCATGTGCTTCCATCTTTTACTGAATGGATGAGGGTGGTTGAACCATAGGGATTGGGTATATAGGTGGAATAAGAAATTATTGGGTGGGGAGTATTTGAAGATTTGATATATAGATCTTCGCCGATTTGGAGTGATAAAGATAATTGCTCATTGAGCCATAATTCTCCATCACTTACCTCGTTGACCATGCCAATAAATTCTCCATTAATATTGTACAATTCCTTATCTAAAAATGTCGTAAGGGTTTCTGCACTTTCATCATACCCAGAATATTGATCGTTGCCTTCAACATATATTACAAATTCGTCAGGGGTAGAAGAAATGGTTATCCCTGCTGTTTCGATTTCAGGTATTAGAGACAAAATTGGAGGTTCATGGGGGGCATATGGGGTGACGCTGTCTTCTGTAAATGTACTAGTTGATTCATCATAAAAAGAGTATCTTGATTCAGGTGGTTCTGTAGTCGATGTATCTGCCCATTGGTATGAAAAATGAAGGTCGCTATTAGAATCAATGAGAATGGAGTTGCTTCTATATCCCGCAACTAAATCTGAATTAATAAAGGGGCATGCGGCAACACAACTGAAGTCCCAAACCCCCTCATATACTTCTGAATATTTTGCATAATATAGTGCACCATCATTCGAATCATAATATGAGATATGAGGCTGATTGTTTTCATCTAATGTTAAATCGGCTGCTGCATCAGATGTGGCATTTCCTGTGGATGCTACAACTTCATAATCCCAAAGCTCATTTTCAATTTCAACATTTAAATTTGAGATTAGTGGAGAGTAAATAATTGCTGAACCTGAATAAGAATACTCTAGTGGGGGTGCAAATGTGTATGTTGTTTCACCAAAATTTATGGTTATGGACACATTACAATTTGAGCAGTCGGAACTTATTGCAGGATATTTATCTAATTGTGTGTCATTTAGAATGCTAGAAGTGAGTGGTGTGTCTCCGTTTTGCCATACTCCATTTTTACTAAATTTGATTTCTAAAGTATCCATATCTAATGCAACACCTATCACATCTGTTATACCATAACTTTCACTAGGATATTGGGGTTGTAATATTTCATAACCCTCATCCCAAAAATACCCTGAAGAATGATATCCTAATCCATTAATATCTTTACCTAAATGATCTTCATATTCTGAAAAATCTTCAGATACAATCCCCACTGAAATATTACTGTGTCCTATTGGATTGGAGTGGTGTATTTCCCAATACCATTGCCCTGAAGTGGGAAGGGGGGTGTTTCCCAACACCGTTCCTTCTGCTTGCCAAGTTGCAGTCATATGATCATCTTCGTGAAACTCTGTTGAGGATCCAGCCAAACTTTCATCCAATTCCATTTGATGGGCTATATCAAATTCAGTGGTGATATTTACAGTATTATAAGAAACTTGAGAATAATAGCCATTTACAGTTTCTCGTTTTAATAAATAATAATAAAAAATGTATGTTGTCTCTTCATCTAAATTTAAGAAATGTATATTATAATCTAAAATTTGGTTTTGTGAAGAGTTCCAAGAATATGAATTATTTTCAATTAAATTTGCCCATCCGTAATCTCCTTCTGGTTCATATAATGAATATTCAATTTTGTACTCATGTAACATTTCTAAATTGGAAGCATAAAGATTCACTGTTGTAAAAGATGATGCTTTTGAGACAACATAAGCATTAAGATTTTCTGAATAATATTTTGATGTGTTGGCGGATGATGTTGGTAAAATTGTTGAGAATATTGAAAACAAAAACAAGATTGTAAGTGAAATAGCACCTACTTTATTGTTAGCATTGGAACCAGTTGAGTTGGTTCGAGAGGGGGAGGGCATGGTGTTGCACATACGTCTACATTTTCAAATCATTTGTATGCTGTTTGTGGTAGAATTGATTTGTAGAGGGGTGTTCGGACTAGCGATAGCCGTGTCACTACCGAGAAAAGCAATGGTGGAAATGGGATTCCATATTTGTTGTATAATGTGTGATGCGCAGGATAATGAAGGATTGAAGAGATGTGTTAAGTGTATTGAAAAACATAAGGATGGTCGTAGTAAATTAGATGTAATTAGTAAAGAAAGTAAGTTGTACCAATTAGCTGTAGAAATGAATGATATGTTAGCCAACCCAAGTAGACATAGCCTTGACCACGTTCATGGTAATTCGATGGATTTGTACATGAGTAAGATGGCGAAACAAAGTGGTAAACGAAAATTAAGAACGTTAGAAGAAGTTATAGGAGTTTTTGAAAAACAGAGAGAAGAAAAGGGGGGGATTAATTATGCTGACCAAAGTAAATTAAAAAATGATAAATTATCAATTGATGAAATAAATAAATTAAATGAAAGTATGGTTAAGAGTAATGATGATTATGGTGGTACAAGAACAATTCCAAGTAGAGATATTCCAAAAGTAGATAGAAGTGAGCGCCCTGGGGAAATAAGGAAAAAAAATGATGGTGGGAAGAATATCAAAGATATGATTAAAGATATAGATGAGATATTAGATGATTAATTAAAGATTTGAAAGTGTGTATGATAATCGTTGGGTTCCTTTACCTTTTGACTTTTTACCTAGTGGAATAAAGTCTCCTAATTCATCAACATTTCTAACGTGAGTTCCGGCACATGGACAAAGATCTATTGTATTACCAATTTTTACAGTTCTAAGATTGTGGATAAATTTTGGTAATAAATTCATATTAGTTCTCTCTGAGGGCATTATTTTGTTAATCTCTTCACGTGTCATTGTACTCGTTGTAATTGGGTGTTTTTGAGATACTGCGACTTCAAACGCTTCTTTAATCTCATCAATCTTTGTTTCATCTAATTGGATTGGATTAAAATCTATTCTACTCTTACTGTGGTGAATTTGATTCCCAACTGTTCTAGCCCCATCAAACATTTCATAAACTAATGCGGAAACTAAATGCTGTGCTGTATGCATTCTCATATGTGCATAACGGCGGTCCCAATCTATGTTCCCTGTAACATTATCTCCAACTTCAAATCCATGATCTCCCCCTACAAAATGTTGAATGTCTTTTTGACCCTTTACATCAATTACTGCAGCAGAACATGAGGGGGTTTCAATAAACCCTGTATCACACTCTTGGCCTCCACCTAATGGATAAAATAGTGTTTTATCTAATACCACATATTCTTCTTCTACAGATATTATTTTAGCGTTAAAATCTACTTCATAGGCGCTTTCAATTGTTGAAAGGTATAACTTCTCAGTGGTCATTGTATATCCTCCTATGAAAATATACTACATGAAGAGTGTGTTCTTCATCATTATTTTTACCTTAAAATAATATATATTGCAATTTTTGAGGGTGTTGTGGAAGAAAGTCAGATGTGGAAGCCATTTGCTATTCTAGAAGATGGTGGATATTTTGGTTAATTGGTGGGTAGAAGGAATAGGTATACTGGCGGGTTTACTAGGTATAATCGCGTGGTTTCCCCAATTAAAAAAAATTTGGATAGATAAGAGTTCTGAAGGTATTAGTTTGGTGGCTTTTTCTTTAATTTTACTTGCACTCACTTTGTGGTTTTTTTATGGATACATCATTAATTCTGCCGCATTAATGATTGGTAATGGGGCAACATGGATTTTGATAGTTTGTGTAATTGTTGGGGCTTGGAAAAATAAAAATAATTTTGAAGGAAGTTCTTAAGAACCTCGGATTATTGTCTCGGTGTGGTGTGTTTAATGGAAAAAAAGGTGGAGAATAAGGTAACTTTAGCTTGTTCATATTGTAGTAGTAAAAATGTTTGGTCGCGGGCTGTTTATTTGTATAATATAAACAATACAGATAAAGTTGAAATTGGTTTTAAGAACTTTGATCATGAATGTGATTTAGATTCTTTTCATTGTTGGGGTTGTAATAGAACGTATAAAAATGATGCATTGATAGATGCTTCTTTTTTCGAAGAGTGGTGTTAACCAAATTTCTCTTCGTGTTCACAATGCGGACATGTTATTGTGTAACGGTCTCGTTTTGGTTTGGGAACCTGCATGATAGAGCCGCATAGTGTGCATTGGTGTTTAATAAATTGTGATTCTTTTGGTTTGGGGGTATTGTCCTCAGTTAGATTTGTGCCAAAACTTGTATCAACACTTCCAGATGTCCAACCAATAGAATCTGTATATCCTCCTGATTCTTTAGAAATTGTTTTTGATTTGAGGGAGAGTTTAAATCGGCGCTTTTTCTTTTTTGGTTTTGCTGCCTTTACTGCACCTGGTGCTGGCCTTCTTTTCTTTGGACGGCCTTTTGCAGCCCCTTTCGGGCGTCTTTTATTGGGCGCCGGCCCTCTACGTCTAGCCATTGTGAACAGGTGGGCTCAAGTGTTCGGGATATTAGAGTTCTACGGAACATTAGATAATTAAGAAATGTAAAGAATTAAACTATCGTGGTGTCAAGACGGGGATAGGTGGAAGGATGATTGACCCTACTTTATCAGTTGCAATTACGGCAACTAGAATGATGTTTTCTGCATATACTGGATATCAAAAGGGAAAGTTGGCCAACTCTGATCAAGGATTAAGAGAAGAGGTAAGAAGAAGGGTGGAAAGTGTAAAAAATCAACTTTATCCACTATACAAGAAGGCACACAGAAATAAATTAAGGGAATTAAGAAGTGAAATTCAAGAAGTCATGGATATTTGTGATGAGTTTGCAGACAGCGCAAAATATAGTATTTCACACACCCCTAATTCAAAACATGATGCTGCAGTTCAATTAAAGAAAAAAAGTTTGAAGTTGCTTGTTGAACATGATTTTAACACATTAGAAAAATTAGTAAATTGTGAAAAAAATATTTCTACAATGGTGGTAGTGGGGGATATTAGTAGTGAAGTGAATTTGATAATAAAACAAATGAGTGAAATAAGAACTATGTTAATAGATGGTAAAAATTATTTCACACAAAGAAATATGATTATAGATGGATATGTAAAAAAATAGAAGGTGAAAATATGAATAAAGAAAAAATGTTTAGGTGGAGGGGGAATCCAGGAATTATTGCACAATATTTCCTTGATAGGAAAGTAAAGCATGGTGAAAGTGTGGTTCTAAAACCAAATGAGGCTTGTGTAGTGGTTGAAAATGGAAGAATCGTGGGTATTTCCACACAAACAAAAATGGAAGTTAATCCAAAAGTTGGAATGTTATCTCGAATTTTTGGAAGTGGGCAACCAAGTAGAGCATTTTTATTTGTTATGCTTGGACCACATAATTTACTATTGAGAGTGGGTGGAAAAACTTCCGATGGCCATGAATTAAATGGTATGGTTTCAATTAAAGTTGAGTTTTCGGTTGAAGATTTAGGTAAACTATTACAATTCCCTGCGAAGGGAGAAGCTGTAATTGGGATTGATCATATAACTAATGGTGTAGAGTCACAAGTACATTCTATTGTGGGTTCAGAAATCATAGGTCCAAATACCTTAGAAGAAATAAGAACAAATCCAGATCTCCAAGAAGATTTGGGTGCTGCAATTATTGCTGGAATGAAAAAATCAATGGGGACATTTGGATTAAGTGTGTTGGGCGCATATGCAAATTGGAATGAAACTGAATTTGAAAGATTGTTAGTTATGCAAGATGAAGTTAATAATATTAGAAAAGAGAATGGGTTGATGGAAGAAAAAGCACAGTTAGAAATGGAAGTTACCCTGAATAAAAGAAAAAGAGAAATGGATTTATTGCATAAATTACATGTTCAAGATTTAACAATGGAAGCACAAAGAAGTGTTGCTAATGAAATTGCGCAACTTAAGGCACAAAAAGATGTTGATAATTCAAGATGGGATCATTTAAAAAATAATAAATTGCAAGAAAAGGGGCTTCAACATCAATTAGAATCTTTAGATATGGAGCAGGCATTAAAAGCTGCTGAACATGATGTTCAGGTGGCTAAAAAAGAGGCTGAAGTTGCCCAAATTAAACATGAGCAGGAGTTCGGTGCAAAAAAAGATAATATGGCACTCGAAAATCAAATGGAAAATGAAAAAATGGGAAGAACAATGTCTATGTTTGAGCAAGTGCAAGAAAACAAAAGAAAGAGGATGGAAAAACAAGCAAATTTGAATTTAGAAAGGCAATCTCAAAGTGATCAGTTACAAGCTGAAATGATGAGGTTGGCAGCAGAACAAGGTGCCTTGGATCCTGAAGTTATGAAAGAATTTTTAAAACAACAATCTGCTCAAAAAAGTTCTGATGGGTCTGGTTCTGCCCTTGAAATTGAAAGCAAAACAAAGGAAAATGTGGGTAAAGATGAAGGTGGACCCGTGCTCAGCCCTGATGGAAAATGGATTTGGAATGGAACTGATTGGGTTCCTAATAATGAATGATGGAATGTGATAAAATGGCTTCTGATACTCAAAAAATCATTGGGTGGATATTGGTAGTTTTCGGTTTTATTTCTTTTATTATAGGGGTTTCTATGCCAGATGATCCCCACACCGCAGTTAACAGATGGGGTGATAGTGTGGCGACTTATGAGAATGCTGAAGAGATAAGATGTGAAGATGGTGAAATGACTTGGGGGTATATTGATGATGGTGTAGATGATTGTCAAGATGGAAGTGATGAAAGGAAAACTGCTGGTGCTGAATTTGGAGCGGCGTGTTGTTTTTTACTACCTATTGGACTATTAGTGGCATTAACAGGGGGACAAAGGAATCAGCGTCAGATAACTATCATACAGAATCCTGCTCAAATGCAAATGCAAGCCCAACAACAACAAATGCAAATGCGTGCCCAACAAATGCAAATGCAAGCCCAACAACAACAAATGCAAATGCAAGCTCAGCAACAACAACGTACTCAAAACCAAGGCCAACAAAATCATCAAATGAAAATTCAAGAACAACAACAACAACAAATGCAAATGCAAGCCCAACAACAACAAATGCGACAAAATATTGGATCTGTTGTACAAAATGTTGGTACAAAAATTTCTGGTGGAGGGGAACGGGATAAATTCAAAGAAATTCTAAGTATGGTATTGGCTGACGGAAATATGTCTAAACAAGAAGAAGATTCTATTGAAAAGAAGCGGGTTGAGTTAAATATATCTATGGAAGAACATAGAAAAATATTAGATGAGTTGGGGCTTGATTATGATAAATTAAAACAACTACAACGGGCTAAACTTTATGAAGATTCGGGAAAATTAGATGCTGCCGCCCAATTATATGAAGAGGTGGGGAAATTAGACAAGGCCTCAGCTTTAAGATTCCAGATGAAGGCAATGGAAAAAAGTAGTACGGGCCCCACAACCTACAATATTAGTGATTCTGCAATTGGTGGTGGAATTAATGAGAGGAATGAGTGATTATTCTTCTTTATGATGTACTGTCGCAGCACCATTGGGTGAGTGAAAAATTGTCAACCACGAGGGGCGCTTAACATCTCCTTCTTCATTCACAAAAGAACGAATAAACATTGATAAAATATCAATCATAACCACCACTATAAATATTACAATAAGTAATGCTAACACTTTTTCATATTGGAAAAATTTGAGGTAAGTGCTGATGTAGTAACCAATCCCTCCCGCACCTACAATTCCTAAAACAGTTCCATGACGAACATTATATTCAAACATAAACATTAGTTGACTTATAATGCTATTAGTAGATTCGGGGATTGCTACATTTATTGCAATTTCTGATCTGCTTAATCCCATTGCCCGGGCTGCCTCCAATGGATCATTATTCAATCCCTCTAATTCCTCATATTGTAATTTACCAAGATATCCTATTGTGTAAAAAGTCATTGCGAGTACACCAGAGAGGGGGCCAAATCCTATGACTATCACAAAAATAATTGCCCAAATCAAGCTTGGTAAACTTCTAGATGCTGCAAGTACAATTCTTATAGGTATTGAAATCCAAATTGGTGCTAAATTACGAGCGGCGAGTGGAGATAAAAAAATTGCAAATGCAAACCCAAGAAATGTTGCAACAAATGCTATTTTTAAAGTTTCGACCATTCCTAAATATGCTTTTGAACAAAAAAATCCTATTTCTTTTTCACAGATCGGATAAGCTTGTGCTTCCAATACACTCCAATCTGGAGGCCATAATGATTCATTCCAAAAGACTACAAAATTATCCCGGGGGGGGGGGGGGGGGGGGGGGGGGGGGGGGGGGGGGGGGGGGGGGGG
>CAYSJV010000009.1:24368-28812 GCA_964431435.1 uncultured Candidatus Poseidoniales archaeon | reverse complement strand
GTTATTGAAATAGCACCTATCTAATCCATAGATGGGATAGGAGGGGGGCTTGGCGTACCCTGTATCACAAATCGTCAATATGGTGGTCCGAACGCCTTGGGCGGCACAAACGAGCCTTTGGTCTCCCACACGCGGACTACGAAACCTCGCCCCCAAGTGACTCGGGTGGTGTGATCTGTTTTCGGAAGAAAACAGAGAATACATAGCCGGGGGAACAGGCCAGGCCGGGAACGGAGCAGCCCAACCTGGGGCCATGGGTGCCTTGGGAACTCGGGGTGGAGAAAGTGTGTGGAATAAGGCCTAAGGAGACGAGTGACAACCGAGGAATTCCCATCCTCAGATGTCAAATATAACATCAGATATCCAACCAGGTCCTTCAAAATCAGGAATGTTTTCCCAGTCACTACTACATATCACACCATCACCTAATTCTCTAAATTGCAATAGATGACGGGTCACAGCTTTGATTTCTATTTCCCTTTCCACTAACTCAGAAGGTATCCATATAACATGTGCATCTAGTGCACTTGCACCATCTTCTACAGCATCAATAAACTGAACACTCATATCTAATACCCAGCAATCATTAATCTCAATCTGATAGAGTACTTCCTCAAGCATCTTAACCAGCCACATCTCATATGTTAGAAATTTAGATGAGTCTAAATTCCATGTAGACGTTTTTGCGGAGATATCACTCAAATCTGTAGATGAGTTTTCTGAAACCAAAATACCCAACATCCCCCTTACCGTTTCTTCAATCAATCTCTCAGGAGAGTTTGAAAATGTTCGAAGACCAATGTCTGCAGTTGTTGGTATTAGCCAACTACTCACAAAATCACCTCATCTCTGCGAAATTTGCAATTTCCACGCAGTCTCATCTAGCCTTGTTGCAAGTGCTCTCCTAGTCAAAGCAAAACTTGCTGTATCTTCTGCTAGCAAAATACATTCACATGCTGCATTTACTAATATTGCACAGTCACTTAGAGTAAGATCAATAGTCAACCCTGCTGCTAACGCTGCTGCTGCAGCATCTAGCAAACCTATTTGCTGAAGAGGCGTTGAAAGTGTACAGGGGTAATGTTCAGGGTTTTTATTGGGTTGATACAAAGTTACGCCATTTTCACCTCCAATAACAAATAATGAACCCCAGCCATATTCATCTAACAATTTATTGGCTGCAGATTTACCATCAGGAAGTTCAAGTCTTTTTGTCATAATATCCATCCCTCTGGATTGAAACAATATTGCATCTGCACCTTTTGTCCTATGCAATCCGGTCAACTTAGGATCACATATTGAAGGTATATTCAGTTCCTTACATTTATCTAATAATCCCCTAACTAAACTATCATTTAGAACGCCCTTACCATAATCTGAAATAATTAATGCCTTGCTTTTTGTTAATGATTCTATGCAACTACTCATTATCGCATTTGTGACATCAGGAGATACTGATGTTTTATCCTCTTCATCCCATCGCAATAATAATTGCTTGTTTCTTATCAGACTCTCTCTACTAGCAATCATCCTAGTTTTCACAGTAGTTTTTCTACCCTCTAACATAATTAGATTGCTAGATGATACGCCCTCCTCATTTAATGCCAACTCCACTTCAGAACCGGCCTCATCATCACCGATTATCCCATATAAGATAGGTGTCAATCCGAGAGATTGTGCTCCCCTGGCAGCATGTGCTGCAGCACCTACAGATTGAACACGGTGTGTTTCTTTCAAAACGGGTACTGGAGCAGTTGGATTGAGATTATTTGCATATCCAAACACATACCTATCAAGCATAATATCTCCAATCAAAGTAATATTAGAATTTGGGATTTGCTCAATTTTTTTCCTAATGCCTTGAAGCAACTCCATATCAGAAAAATTCCCATCATTATCGGGGCTCATTGTAACACGCTCTGAATATGCGAAGAGTTACTGACATGTCAAGATTCCCAATAACCCCACTCATGTCCTTTTTGTTTTCTATACCACCAATGAGCACTACCCTCTGGGTATTCCAACCATTCATACCCATCATCTGCCTTAGCCCCCTGCATATCTACTGTTGGCCAATAACTATCTTGTTTCTTGAAATATACTCCCTCATCATTAGCTGAATCTCCGTATGTTGTTGCTACTTTTCTTGAAATTGCTGTTGCTTTGAGTTTCTTCACAACAGTTTCTCCTGGCAATGAGCTTGGAGCAGGTGTCACTCCACCTGGTGGACCTGAGGTAGGTGACTTGAATCCTGAGGAAATAGATGGTTTTGATGGTTGTTTTTCTGGAGATGGTATTGGCGCTTCTGGTTGAGGTTTAGTAGTGGGGCGGGGGGAGGTAGGAGTTTGAGAGGGTGCTGAAAAGGCTGAAGGCGGTGGTGCAGAGGGGGGAGGGGTGCTAGGTGCACTTGAACCACCCTCTTCCTTTCTTTGTTTTGATTTGCCTTTTTTGGATTTTCTAGAATCTGTTTTGGTTTGTTTCCTCTGTTCTCTACGTTTCTCTGCTGCTTTTCTTTTTTGCATTTTTGCCCTACGTATATCTCGCTGCTCTTCTTCCCATAAATCATCATCATCATCTTCCCAATCATCTGGGTCTGTCTTAGTTAATTTCAACAAGAATACTAAGATTAATATGCTCGAAATGATGCCGATGCCAACTACTAATTCGGGTGAAATCGTGAAGTCAAAAAGGCTTTCACTTGAGGTATCGGTCCCACTTAGATCTCCACTATTGTTATCTGCATTATCTCCAAGTCCATTGGTCAAGTTACCGGTATTGTTTGTATTGTTATCATTATTCGTAACATTTGAATTATTTGTATTGTTACCCATAGATTGACAATCAGGATGATTTGGGTTAATTTGACAATCGACTCCAGCGCAAGAATTTGTTTGGTCGAGTGGGCATGGGTCAAGATCATCAGTTTGGCCATCATTATCGCAATCTGCTATATATTCGCATCCACTGTACTCCCCGCTATTACTGATTCCATCACCATCTGAATCTGGGCAACCAAATCGATCTACTGTAGAAAAACCCTTAATGGATTGACACGAGTCTCCATTAGTTCCGGATTCATTGTCGCCATATCCATCTCCATCTGTATCCACCCATTGTGTAGGGTCATTGTCCCATTCATCAATTGAATCTTCATATCCATCTCCATCTGTATCCTTGCTAGAGGGATCACAACCATCTTCATCGATATATTCAACAAGGACTGGGTCTGTATTAGGGCAATTATCGCTTGTATCCAAAACACCATCATTGTCATCGTCTTCATCCTCCAAATAATCATTGCATCCGTCTTCATCAAAATCGGTCAATATTGTTGGTGCCCAATTAGTTTGGCCTCTGCCACAATCATCATCATCATCTAATACACCATCCCCATCATCATCATCATCCTGAATAAGGTCATGACAACCATCTGAATCATAATCAAGTTTTGTAGTTGAAAACCAAATTCCAAAAGGTGGATTATTTACACTACTACATACCGCAAGTTCATTTACATCTAAAATCCCATCCAAATCTAAATCAACACTAATGCTACCACTAGGGTTGAGATATGTTTTTGAACCAAAAGTGATATCTAAATCACCATCTCCATCCACATCACCAACAACAACATTTGTAGAATCTGAACCGTCTAACGAATTCCAATCCATAGTATATGTCCTTTCAGAAGTAGTAATATTATTTCTGTAAATATAATCCTCCTTACCATTGATAGTAGATATTGCTATGTCGATCTCTCCATCACCGTCAAAATCACCAATGTCCATTCCTGAACTGGATGGTATCATTCCACTTGAGAAATTAGAATTATTTGTAAAGACCCCATTTTGATTATAGAATACATCAAAGCCACCATTATTGATAAATCTTACAATATCAATCCAATCATCTCCATTCATATCTGCAAAACGTACATCTTTTGTAATTCCTGATTTGTTCAAAATAACCGAATCACCGGTGATAACCCCACTCCCATTTGACATCCTAAGGATGTCTGCGCTACTGTCTGTCCCTAAGTAAACATCATCATGTCCATCTTTATCTAAATCATGCCAGCGTAAATCAGTTACAGTTACCCCCATTTCAAGTGGGAATTCCCATATTGCATCTTGAGATAACCCATTTTCGTAACTCAAATAGAGACCTTGTGAGGTAGACAAATCTAATTTAGAATCACGATTATAATCAGATATTGCAATGGCGGTACCACATGTCACACTACATTCCTCAGACCAAGAAGATGTTGGTTCTATGACTCCATTGACTTGCCTGAATACAGAACCTCCTGCTGCATAATCTAAGTCCCCGTCTCCATCAAAATCAAACCATCCAAATTTTATTGGTGAGTCGTTGCATGAAATAATTTTTTCATCACACAATTGCGATGCTCCACGTGGCCAACTTGTTATATTCGAATAAAGGT
>CAYSJV010000009.1:0-24358 GCA_964431435.1 uncultured Candidatus Poseidoniales archaeon | reverse complement strand
CCGGGGCCAACGCCCGCCCCCCCCAGACCCCGCCGCCCCCCCCCCCCCAACCCCCCGCGCCGGCGCCCCTGGGTCTGCATCATTAAGCACTCCATCAACATCAATGTCTCCTAGAGTATATTCCCCTTCATGATCATCTTCACAACCATCGCCATTTGGGTCGGTTTGTGGATTACTAGTCCAAGCATTATATCCTCTCTCGCACAAATCTGTTGAATCATTTAAGCCATCGCCGTCATCATCATCATCTTCAGTAGCGTCGAAACAACCATCTGCATCATGGTCTGTTTGCCAGTTAGAAACCCAATCAGAAATACCTTGAGGACAATTGTCGTAAATTGCTGCAATCCCGTCCCCATCTGAATCCCACATGAACTTCCAAACAAACATATGCTCAATACCACCCATATGTGTACCTAGTTCTATGTCATAAAATGTCAATGAGTCTCTAACTTCTCCTGAAAAATACCCCACTGCAATCACTTCATCATTGCTATCTACTGCAATGCCAAGTCCCTGTTCCCTTGAATCAGATACACCATTTATTGCACCAATCCAATTACCTCCCGTACTTGCCGTGGCAACAAATACGTCACTATATTCATGATTAGCTAACACAGTACTACCTACTGTGATATCAGAGTGTAACCTTTCATCTCCATATGTTCCTATCAAAACAATTTGGCCTACACCATTTACGGCAATATCTCCAACCGTATCCCACTCATCACTTCCTGCTGAAATTGCCCATATCCAATTAGATTCATTTTCACCTTCGGTATTTAATTTCCCAAGGAAAACATCTTGACCACCAGCAGATGTAAGAATTTGATCTCCGAATAATTCAGCACCAGTAAAATACCCTGCAACATATAAATATCCAGAATCATCTGATGCCATCGAATTTGGTGTACCTTGTACATCAACAAGCCAATTAACTGAACCAGTGCTTGTATTCATAGATGAAATATAACCACCACCACCTGACAATTCCATTTCATTAATTTCTATATCTCCCCAATGGTCTCCTCCAGAAATAACATTGCCATCTACAACATCTATACAATATCCTCCATCATCCTGATTTCCACTAAATCGTTGAACCCAATTCCAATTACCAGAGGGTCCTATTGCCCCCACAAAAGCATCTAAGTCATACCCAGTGGTTGAAGTTGGACCAAAACTTGCATCATTTTCAACTTGACCAGTTATGAAAATTGACCCCCCAACACCACTTGATATTGCATTAGCCCTATCGTCTGCAACACCTCCTGCAGTTGTCACCCATGACCACTCGCCAGATGATTGTGCTTTTGCAACTAAAATTTCAGTCCCACCTAGTGATTCAGCGGTATTATCTCCAAAAGTTCCAGTGGCACCGATATATCCTGATATAATTGGATTTCCTGATGTATCTACAGTCACTGCAGTCGCATAATCATCTTCGAGACCTCCTCCTGTCAACACCCATAGCCAATCTCCTGTTGGCGAAATCTTTCCTAGAAAAATATCTAATCCACCTGATGACTGTACGACAAAGGTGCCAAAAGTATCCTGGCCACTAAATGTTCCAGCAACATAAATATTGTTTGAATCATCAATATCTACTGTATAGGCAACATCTACTTGTTGGCCTCCCGAACCCCCAGAACCGGTTCGTGACCAACCATTTACTAGCTGAACTGAGGGGTTGTTTCGCGCACTAGAATCAATACTATCTGGGATATCTTGGAAAAACTCACCACCCTCATCGTAGAAAATAGTGATTGAAATAAGTGATAAAAATAAAATCCCAACAACACCTAGTGCTGCAAATGTTTTGACCTTGTTGGTCCCCGAAAGCAGCCCTTGAGTAGCAGTCATTGACGTGCGAGTAGGTGAGTTTGATTTAATCCCACTGTATAAACAAATCATAATGAATCGATATCAATCCCATATGGCTTCTAATATTGCTTCGTGAACATTATCAGAGATTCCTAAACTGTTTCTTAATGTTGAAAGAATTGCGAGTTCATCAGGTGAAATTGTGCCATCATTAGTTGCAGTTAGTACTGCCTCAACATAAGGGTGCATTATTGCATCAAAATTTTCAAAGACATGGGAAAAGTCTCTTTCTACTTTTTCACTTTCTTGTGAGAGATCTCCGACACCAAGTACTTGCCTAAGTGCAGACATTAATGGATCACCATGATCAATTGCCGCACCTACATCTGTCATTGATTCAACTATGTTGTCATAAACTATGTTGACATCATTCTTTTCTTGTTGCCTTTGATCTAGAATTTCTTCAGTTAACTTTGTGACTAATGATGAATCTGCATTTAAAAAAACTACAACTTCATGCAATATCTGATATTCATCTTGGCTTAATATACCATCTCTCCATACTTTCTTCAGAATATTTCTTAGTAACCTTTCAGTAGCAGATTTAGTTTCAGTATTTTGTAATAAATCCCCTTTTTCATCAACACCGTGTGTTGGCTCTCCGGGATAGATATTTGATTCCTCATCTACCCATGATAATACAGTCAACATAGGATTGTCCTTGCTATAATCTGAAATTACCTTCTCAACACCATTGTATATGACTATTGAGCTTCCAAGATTATGAATCAAATCACTTGCTTTTTTATGTCCCAATTCTGTCAAGTGATAGGATTTTCTCTTTTGTCTAGCACCCAATGGTCTTATCGAATCCTCCAATAACAAATTTTGCTCAGAAAGACTTCTCAAATTCCTACTCAGGTGTTTTCTCTGTATCCTCGTAGAGTTTGAAATTCCTGCTTGTGTATTCATTAAAACATTCTCATCGTTTATGTCTACAATTGGGTTTTCATGCAGGTGTATCAATATTTTTTCATCTGCAGTTAATGAAATAAGAGGTGTTGTCATAGTAATCAATCCATACCGCGCTATGCATCCCCTAGTACAATCACAAATTTATGTTATTGCTCTATCATGTATTCAGGATTCAAATAATATGTGATTTGCCTACGCACTGTATGGACGGCCAAGAGGATGGTTCCAAAATGAAGGCGGATAAAGTCGTAAATAGTGCTGTAGATTTTATTGAAGATACCTCTTCAGAAAGTAGCAGACACCCTGCACCTATTGAAACCGATGAAGGATGGTTAATTCCAAATCCCATTGGGCATCGCCTTTGGCAAAAATCAGCGATAGGTTCTCGAAGAGATAATGGAATAATTGTTCAACCATGTGAATTACTATTTTGCCATTGGCACAGAAGTATCTCATTACCATCTGACAAATGGATCAACCAAGAATTAGTAAATAACAAAGAGTTTTTGCATGAATCAAAAGCACTTACTGCGATAAGAAAATCAGGTGAGATGTTAATTCTAATGCTTGATACTGAAATCACAAAAAAATATGAGGCAGAAGATGAAACTTGGGCAGTTAGATGGAATAGGGGTGAACACCCAACCAAACATCCTGCAATTTCAGAAATGAGATGGATTAGAAATGATGCTGAAATTGAATGGAGAAATTTATGGAAGTGGATTAAATCTGTGAGAAAAAAGGAAAGGCTTGCTGAGATAATGGTTATCGACGAAGAATTTGATGTGACATCTTACAGAATGGACCTGCAACAACCTAGTGGAGAGTTTGCAAATATTGAAATTGAGGGTGATATCAAAAACAAAATAAATGTGGCTTGGAATAACCGCATCAAATCAGGAGCAGGAAATTGGATAGACATCGATCCAACATCATGGCAATTACCACAAATTGGAGTTAACTGGGATGATGGAGTATGGCTCAATCATATCGAATCAAATTGGATTGAATGGAAATTAAATAAAGGCTCACTACTATCTGCAACTACATTATTCAATCAATTAATAGAATCAGGATTAATGCTGAGACCTGGATTCAAATATGGTTGTAGATGGCGGTTATATTCTCAAAATATCGGAAGACAACATGCACCTTGGCTGCTTGTCCCTGAAACGGAAGCCCCCTCTGATTGGAATAGTGCTTGTCTAGCTGCTAGACTGGCTGCGGGAGTCAACAAAAAATGGATTTGTGGGATAAATGAGGGCGAACGTTGGTCGTTCGTGAGTTTAGATAGGTGGTCTCCCGGCAAAGATTAGATGTTTTTTTGCGTGGATTTCATCAATCAACACATGTTCGGATGTTTATGCGCGGATTAAAAAATGGGGTTGTGTTAATCCTATCCGCCTTAATCCTCTTTAGTACTGGTTCAATAATTAAAATGAGTGGTGAGTTCTATTCAAAATCAAGTTTGCTTAGTTCTGAGTCATCAGAGAATAACAACTCAACTAACACCATTCCAGAAATATATGCCGAAATCCCGGTATGGAATATCGGCGATAGTTGGAGATACTCTACCGAACTAGATGCTGCTGCTGCCTTACCTGAGGATGATCCTTATTGGGAGGATGCTGACCTGAGTCAATACTTAACTGGAACTACATTAGTTGTTATTGAGAATATAACTACATACAATTACACGGGAACATATATTCCTGTTTATGTTCGTACTTTCAGTGGGAGTTATGAAGGCCCAGCAGTTTTCCCAACTCCAGAAGAAGTAGATTTTTTGCTAGAAACAGTCGAGGGAGTACTATTTGTTGAATATCATCGTACTGAATATATACGTGTAAGTGATTTAGCACTGGTTGAAGTAATTAGTGAAGTAGTCATAGATTTTGAGTTCGCATTAGGTACTGAAAGCATACTAGATACTGTCAGCACAGTCAAGTATAATCCTGCATATGAGTTCTTTGATTTCCCAATTTCATTAAATGAGAGTTGGTCTAGTTTCCATGAAATTGAAGAAGATTGGCAAGACAGTAAGGGCTTTTTTGATGCACCTCCCGCTACTAGAGAAGACGAGTATGTTTTTGATGCTGTAGAGAATGGTACTCCGCCTCATGTATTTCAGGAATGTGAAGAGACAATAAAAATAAACAATGTTGATACAGATGGTGAACCCGTAGAATGGATGTGGTACTGTAAAGAGATTAAATCAGCAGTAGTATGGTGGATGGCAGATATCTCAGTAAATGTAGACGCAAAACTAAGCTTAATCGAATATATACCAACAGAAACGGTACCTACAAACACAATGAACGTAGAATTAAACCCAACATTCCAAAGGCTAAATGCAACATTAAGCGATATTATCAACATAAGTATCACATTAACGGACATTGAGGGTACGCCTATTTCAGGTATGAATGGTAATCTTAGTTATTGTAATCAAGATTTAAATTGGACATCTGACAGTAATGGTACTGTATTGATCCAATTGGACATAGGTATTCTCAAGGACGACACTACAACACTATATGATTGGGGAAGTCATGGAATTGTGATTTGGTCAGGGGTGAATATTACCTTAAATGTTACAACTATTGTGCTGAACAGTAGTGCTGTTGCTGAAGCAATTGCCCTAAGAAATGAAGGTGCTACCTTGATTCATAAAAGTAGCGAGCCAGGGCTAGCATTACTAAGGGAATTTGACCAATCTATGCGTTGGTAACTAATCGTTTTCAGAATATTTTTTCATCAATTTACTGATCCTTTCTTCTCTATCAGAGATATTTTTGATGTTGTCCTTTTCTTTTGTCGAACCAGTGTGTTCATTACCTGATCTGCTTACTGCAAGTAACTCATTCAATGCCTCCACATTAAAATCATCTTTGTTCTCCAGCTCTTTCCTAGAATTCCATGCATTGAAAGATGCAAAACCAACTACAAACACTAAACCTGCAATAAAAAATAGTCCAAAACATATCCCTGACCAATGGATAGATGTGCTTGCAGAGGGATCATCGACCTTCAGATAACGATATTCAACTAACTCTGTTGACAAAATCAAAGTTTCGTTTTCATATTCTTCAATTTTCAGAGGGTATCCATATTCTCCGAGCCATACATTAGAATCGCTTTCAGTCATAAATTCATGCTCAGTAACTAATATCGAGGGATAAATACCGGATGAAATCTCAACTACCTCATATCGATCTGCCTGGAAACTAAATTGCCGCTCACTAGTACTGTTATACATCATCGTAGTCCAAGGACCTCTGTTTGAACGTGTGGATTGTGTTTCATTCGTTACAATCATTTCACTTATCGACCAAGAGTCACCTACTGATATCGAAGTAGGTCTATCTCCAATTCGATTAATTGTCAATACTTCTTCAACCTTATCTTCTAAATATTGTTCTTCACCGTATTCTGTGCTAAACCAACTTTTAAGATGTATGGTTCTAATTCGTTTTTCCATTTGTGTAGATTCAGATTTGTAATCCTTCACAGTTGTTTCAATCAACATATCCAAAGTATCATTCAGATAATTTGAACTTCCGGGTTCCCACTTCAATGTTAAATTCAACTCATGTCTAAGGGTACTATATTCGCATGGACCATCATAATTGCCAATTTCACAATTAGTGTCATCACTCACAGACATCCTCATATCCTGCATATGACTTGCAGTCGCTCCAACATAAGTTGTATCTGTTGAATATGTTTCATTAATAGATTTGAATAATGAAGCAGTATATCCTGAATATTCAAAATAATCTCCAGGTGAATAATCATGGTATATTATCATGAATTCAGTTGTGTTATCTTCCTGTGCAATTGAAATTTGTGAAGGTAATACTAGGACTAAAATTGATGCAAATAGTATTGCAAACTTCCTGTCCATATGGGTGGGACAGGGTTTTAGAACTTCAATCCCACGATTCCAGTGGATTTTCAGATGTCTGTCCAGATCCACCAATTGGTATATTTTCCTCCCCCGAAATAGAAGTTGTTGGGTTTGCAAAACCTGAAAAATTACTGGGTAAATGTGAATGTCGCGTTTGTTCGGATATTTGATGTGGCTTTCGTTTCCATTCGACCCCCATAAATACCCATAATGCAGATAAGGTGAATATCATTGAAAGCACATACCCTGGATTAGAAAACCAATTCGTAAATTCACCTTCAAGTCCATCACTAGAATCTGTTTTTACAACAATTTCAATACGATGTTCAATCCCGTCTGATTCAAGAACAATGGTTCCGCGAGCAATCATCCCAGGTGTAAGTAGCCCTTGAGGGTCTACAGTCACCCTCAATTCACTTGTATCACCAGTAGGACCCAACAATACAGGTTTCGCATCTGTTACTCCAATTCTATCAAATGCACCTTCATATGATACATAGTAACTTCTTGTATCATTACCGAAGTATTGCAGAGGAATTATCAATTCTGAAGTTGTTTCATAAGAAACTACTCCATCATTATATTCAGTTGTTAGGATTTTATTTCCAACTGCTACCCAATTCAATTCAACATCTAGATATTCCCCTCCTAAAGAAGTTTCACAGCCAATTATACCTGAAAACTTCCCTCTTTCGGATGGTGTTTTTTTTATCGATGGTGCGTGTGATGCGTTTTCCCAACCCATAGTGGTTTGAGTGAATATATCATCACCAAGATCATTGTATACTGGTCCCGATTCTTGAAATGTTATATTAGAATTTAAAGTACTACTAAACCCCCTATGATTTGAATTTGATAAATTTCCTACTGGAGTGCATATATTGACTCCAATTCCTTCACCAGGAGATAGTATTACTGGAAAATTGATATTTCCAATTATGAGTTCAAGGGGATTTGATTCCACCTCAAAAACCAAGGATCTTCCACCTGAAATCAATTGGATAGTCATACCACTAGAATTTGAAATAACTTCAACTGTCCAATCAACTAAAACTCCATGCTTATTTCTAATAATATGTCCCTCTGAACCAATTTTCATACCTACATCAAATACATCCCCGGATGAACCTTCATCATTACCAAGCACTAGACCCGCATCACCATCTGCCTCAATTATCATTAACCAGGGGTTTTCCGAATCGGTATTTACATTATTTTGAGTTAAATTTCCAACTGAGGTGTCTTGGCGACTTATCAAAACTCCACTTCCTGGCAATGATGCATCGAAACCTGAAAGGTTTCGGTTTTCAAACCAGATATATTCATCATCTGAGATTTTCAATTTAATTGCTAAACCTCCTTCAGACATCGGGATAAGTTTGTGGGTATCATTAGTAGGTGGATGTCGTTGCATATCATATTCAATAAAACGCTCAACTCCCATTAATTCCATAGTTGCTGCCATTGGCAAGCTTGGAAGGCTTAATCCGTCAGCATCAGTATTCCAATTTCCGCCTGACATTATTCCCCAATCACCTACTCCATGCCAAGGATCCGTTGGTGTATCATCATGGACTGCATACAAATCAACTGCACCTAATTGGTGTAACATTTCGTGAATAATTGTTCCAATTCCACTCTTGAAGGAAGACATAGTATAATGTCTCACCTTATTCGCTCCTGTGCTTTTTCCAGATTCTCCGATCTCGAGGATAGGGTCAATAGGGCCAAAATGACTCCAGATTTGATTATCAAAATTACCACCATCTTCTTGAGCACCTCCTGTATGCAGTATCAAAATTCTGTCTACGCTAGAATCACCATTTAGATCAAAATCTGCAAGATCAATTCCTTGATTTGCTGCTGCTTTGATTGCATACTTTGCTAAACCCATAGCCCCCTCTGAACCCTCTTCGCCAACATCTCTCTCATTTGAATTAAGATCTTTCGCATAATATTCTATATCTTTACCAGTGTGTACAACCTCTGGTGCAAATGTAATATTCAATGCCGATTCACCTGAGGTCATTTGGTTAAAATATCCAGATGCACCACCCACTGAGTTTAGCAACTCCTTTGCTGTATCTACATCTGAAATACCTTCAATCGATTTATGTGATTCAAAATCTACAACAATAACTAGCCAACGTTCATCCTCTTGTATAGATAAAGTAGAATATTCATCGATTGGAGAATTAACTTCTGAAACAGAATCAACCCACTCCTGTACAAGACTAGGGTTTACGTAGCACCATGATGCACATAACAGAAATACAACGACAATAGGCATTCCTATGATTGGTCGCATGCATTTGGGTAAGCAGACTACCAATTTCAATGAATGGGGTCGAAAACTCAATTTTTTAACAAATATTTGTGCAGTCTATGCATCCTAACTCCTATCTTTTCAAATTTAGAAATTATATTTGAATCTGGTTCAAATACTGATGTCAATAGCACCTCATTAGTTTTTAGATTAGTACCAAATGGAGGTTTATCTAAAATTGTCCAGTAAGCAATACTTGGTCTAAGGGTTGTATCAATATCAGACAAAAGCGAGTATACCCTTTCAAATACATATTCTGATTTCCAAGGATTATTTTCTACAGCGAGTCTGATTTGAAAGTCAATATCTGAAACTAAGGATTCTGTAGTACGCATTGAACTAAAATCAATTAGTGAAAGAGTTCTAATTTCACAATCTAATCTTTCAAGACTTGTCATCAGATTAACGTTGAATATAGAATAATCACAGCCAGTAACTAGCAAATCTGTCAATTTCATTTGAATTACATTTTCGATAATGTGATCTTGTTCGGCATGAGAATTACAAAAATAGGGGGAGGGGATGTAAGCCATTCCAGAAGGTATAGATGAAATGAGTGGTGATGTAACAACACCACAACAACTACATCCTACAACTCCAATTCTCCTTAGACGTGCTTCTGAATCTAAAATACCCCTACCTGATGGTAGTGAAGAAATTCTAACATTAGATTTTGAAGGTAAAAAAATTAACAATTCAACTAAGAATAATTCCGTGCAGAAACACAGAAAGAACATGCCCTCAAATTCAATGGGTACAAGTAGCCAAATAAAAAGAAATGATAAACCATGTATTCTAAAACGCCATAACATAACATTACTTTTGTCCAATAATTTGAATAAAATAGAAAGTAAAGCAGACAATACAGCAAACAGAATCACGAGTTCTACTCCAACAACAACCAATGCAAACCTAATCATATCAACCGCTCCATATCGAGCGTCTACCCCTGCAATCAATCCTGAATCATGGCTTAATTGATAGATGTAAGGTAAAAACCAAATCAATGTTGAAACTACCAACATAAGTCCAACTATTGGACCTGATACCAGTATCCAAGTCAGCCATCGCCTTTCAGAAGGTAACAATCCCCGATATGAAAACATATATATTTCTCTAGAAAACAAAGGTAGCATTATAGTGATTGAAATTAACAATGCAGATAGCCAGCGTGTCGCCATCCAATCAGTTGGTTTGTAAATTCTCAAACATTCTGTGGGGGGACATGGAGACAATATTTCTAGATACCAAGAAATGAGGGACGCAGAAAAATAAGCAACAATAGCAGTTGTAAATATGATGCCAAATAACACACGCCCCATCCTTATTGCTAATTCATCAAGATGTTTTTGTAGCGGATCTTCGAAATCTGAGGTGAGACTTAGTGCCCCCATTATTTCATCTCACAGCATCTCATCTACAACGGGAATTGCTTTTGCCTGTACAATTGTCCGATACACACCATAACCAGCCCACAAAGAGGAAAACGAAATTACTGCAACAAGGTATCCCTCCCATATTTCAAATCCATATATCGCAAGGAAGAGTAATATCAATGAAATTCCACCTCTCCTAATACCTTGAGGAATTGCTAATTCCATTGCTAGATGAGGGGGGCCGCCTCCAAACTTTCTTTCATAAAATTCCCTTTGAACAATAGCACCAGCAATAATTATTGCTAATGTCGACCAATAGTATAAGTTGCCATAGTTAAAGAAATCATCAGCTAATTGTAACTGATGCTCTTTTTCAGCCGCATTAGGATCTTCAACTGGATTGAATACTTCTTTTCCTCCTGAAGATGCAGTGTTTGCTGACAAGTCGTCGCCTGACAAGTCCGTTGTTGAACCTGGTGGATTGATACTAATATAACGAATCGACCATAGATCTTCTTCATCTTGTGCATCATTTAGATTTACAGCATTTCCAACTAATGCGAACCTAATAATTCCGTTATCTTCAGAGGGTGATGTCCAAGAAATTATCCAAGATTTGTCAACATTAGGGGCGGAATGAGATATGGTGCCATTCATATTTTGGGAATACAAAATTCCCACACCGTCTGCCCAAGTGAAATTACCGGCATCATAATCTGTCATCAAAAATCCTGCGGCTTTAGCACTAGGTGAATCTACGGTTATAGTAAAATTATAAGTTGTTGAAACATTGTATGTCTTTGGTATTCCACTGATTGAAACAATGACGTCCCCCGAAGGTACGCCCCCTCCGTGACAAGTACAACCCACTTCAGCAGTTAAATCAGAACCTTGAGTAGCTGGTGGGCCAGCAGAACTACCAAACACAGGTACTGCAAGAAGAAGCATTGCTATTGCACAGATAATCAATCTTGCAGATATCCCCTTCATCAACTATCCCCAGTTGTGGCGAAGGTTAGGACATCCTTAACCGTTATCCATTTCAAATTATAAATTGAACGACTAATAGACAATTAAAGTTCTTTCAATGAGCCTACCAATTCAGTCATCTTATCTTTACCGTCACCGAATAACATCATTGTTTTGTCTTCGTAAAATAAGTCATTATCGACACCAGCATATCCTACGGAAAGTGAGCGTTTGATGATGACCACCATACTTGCCTTATCGGCATCTATAATGGGCATTCCTCCTAGTGGCCCCTCTCCAGATCTAGCGACTGGGTTTATCGTATCATTAGCACCAATCACTAATGCTAAATCACAGTCAGGCAACTCTGGGTTAATTTCACTCATCTCAATTAATTGCTCATAAGGGACATTTGCTTCTGCAAGTAAGACATTCATGTGGCCAGGCATCCTTCCTGCAACTGGGTGAATCCCATATTTCACATCCACGTCCATCCCTTCAAGTATATCTGCAAATTCTTTCACCAAATGTTGTGACTGTGAAACAGCCATACCGTATCCAGGTATTATTACACACTTTGAAATCCCATCAATCATCATTGCAATTTCTTCTGCATCACTACCAACTTTTGTTCGTGTTACTATTTCCTTTCCTCCGCCTCCAAAGGATTTGAATAAAACATCAAAAAGCTCACGATTCATGGCTTTACACATAATGAAAGTTAAAATTAAACCTGCAGCACCAACCATTGATCCTGCAATAATCAATACAGTATTTCCAACAACGAACCCGGTAAATGCTGCTGCAATTCCTGATAATGAATTAAGCAATGATACAACTACCGGCATATCTGCTCCACCTATTGGAAGAACAAATATTACGCCTAAAATACAAGACAAGGCCACTATTCCATAAATATAATTCTCATTACCCGGATCATTAACACTTAGTGCAATCAAAACAAATGAAAGTATGACTAATGATGATTTGGCATAGTTCAACCATCCAGGGCCCCATGTTGGAAACCTAATCCATTTGCCAGTAAATGGGATTGTAAAACCACCTTTTAATTTGTACATCGCGATTAAACTACCTGTCAAGGTCATCCAACCTACAAATGCAGAAGCACCAATTGCTATCACGGGTACAATATGATAGATTTGAAGTGTGTTTTCTGGTAGAGAGTAATCTGGAGAGGTGTACATTCTGAGTGCTTCAGAAAGTGCCACTAATGCCGATGCTGCACCTCCAAACCCATTGAATAAAGCCACCAATTCAGGCATTCCAGTCATTTCAACTGTTGTGGCCATCCAATACCCGATTGCTGAACCAAGAATTAATCCACCAACTATCCACATCCAGCCATCAATACCATCACCAAGCCCCATCTTCAACACCGTTACAACAACTGCAACTAGCATTCCAAGAGCACCATACAAATTCCCAGTAGGTGCAGTTTTGGGTGAACTTAGCTTTTTGATTCCGAATATGAAAAGGGCTGCTGAAATGACATACCCCACATCTAGTAGTCCTGATACTTCAACCATCATTTACCACCTCTTTTCTTACCACGAATCATTTGCAACATTTTGTTTGTCACCATGAAACCTCCAACAACATTGATTGCAGCCAATACAATTGCAACAAATGCAAGGATTGTAGCAATCTCCTGATTGGCATAATTTGCTGCTAATAGAGCACCTACAATACTAATTCCAGAAATAGCATTAGCACCAGACATAAGAGGTGTGTGCAAAGTAGGTGGGACTTTACTAATCAGTTCAAACCCTAAAAATATCGCCAATGCAAATATAGTCACGGACAATATGAAACCATCTAGTGTTTGAAATACGGTTAGATCAACATTCATTCTTCCTCATCTCCATATATTGCTGACTTCAAGCGGCTTTGATTAGTATGTATCTTCCCATCACATGCAATTAATATACCTCCAAAACCTGCAGAAACTGAACCTTCATCACCTGTCAAAACTTGTTCATCCATATTCAGAGACAGTTCGCCATTAGTTACCAGAACTGAAACAAAATTTGTGACATTGTTGGAATAAAGCATGGACGCAGTTGCTGGTACCTGTCTACAGAGAACTGGGATTCCTATTATTCGAACACCATCTTTTTCAATTATTTCACCTTCTACACTACCGGATATATTACCTCCAGTATCTGCATTCATATCTACAATTATTGAACCACTTTTCATTGAAGTGGTTATAGTATCATTTAATTCATTGTTGAAGAATAATTTTGGAGCGTCTCTTCCAAAAATCCTTGCGGTTGTAATTAGTACATCTGCATCCTTGACATGACCAAGTAACGCATTATCGAATGCGTCCTGTAATGACTTATCTGTGAACAAAGTAGCATGGCCGCTAGAACTCTCTGCATCTTTCCACCCAGGCACATCAATAAATTTAGCACCCAAACTCTCTGTATCTTGCTTGGCAGCAAGCCTAACATCAATAACATTGACAATAGCACCAATTCTTTTTGCAGTTGCTATGGCTTGTAATCCTGCAACTGCTGCACCTTGGATTACGAATTTAGCTGGGCGTACTGTTCCAGCTGAGGTCATCATCATAGGAATTCCTTTATTCAAGTATGATGACGCAAGTAACACAGATCTATATCCTGATAAATTATCTTGACTTGAATTGACATCCATAGATTGACCTTTAGAAAGTCTCCTTGGTATCACTTCAAGAGAAAGTAAAGTTATTCCTTGCTCGACAATATCCTTACACACTTCAAGATTTCTAAAAGGATCCGCCATGCAGGCTAACATTTGTCCCTTGCCGATTTTTTTGTAATCAGGTGGATTTATTGCAACAACTATATCGCATGAAAGTGCATCAGAACTATCTGAAATTTTTGCACCTGCATCCATGTATTCAGAATCAGCATGTCCTGATTTGAGGCCAGCACCGGCCTCTACTACCACTTCAAATCCAATCTTTCCCAATTTTGAAATAGAACTAGGAACAACAGCAACCCTTGTTTCAAAATCAGGTTCTTTAGGAACGCCCATACGCATAATAATTCACTCCTAAAACACTAATCTAATGTTCTCGATATGTTACCCGAATTGAAAGTAGTTATTCAATTATCGCAACGTTTGAGATTTCAATTAATGGTTGAAAATACTGAATTATCAAGATAACTTTCTCGAAAATATTGAAGTTCAGAAACATATTGAAGTGGGACAGAATTATGACCCACGTCCAAGTGGGATAGTTGAGTGTGATATTATGTCTACAGAAAAGAAGAAGATTACAGTAGTGGGTGCAGGCAATGTTGGTGCAACTTGTGCATTTGTTTTGGCTCAAATGAAGATTGCCGACATTGTTCTTTTAGATATATTTGAAGGATTTGCAAAGGGAAAGGGATTAGATATGAGTCAAGGTGGACAAATACTCAACTATGATGGTGTAATTACAGGTACATCCAATTATTCAGACATTGCGAATTCTGATGTCGTAGTAGTGACTAGTGGATTTCCAAGAAAACCGGGCATGAGTAGAGAGGATTTGATTGTCAAAAATAAAGAAATTATCACACAAGTTGGTGAAGGGATTAGAGATAACGCACCAAATTCAACAATAGTGATGGTGACAAACCCACTTGATTTAATGACGTTTCACATGCAAAAAGTAACTGGATTTCCACACAACAGAGTTGTTGGTCAGGCAGGGATACTGGATTCAGCCAGAATGACACATTTTGTATCATTGGCTGTTGGATGTAGTAATGAAGATGTTCAAGCAATGGTGCTTGGCGGGCATGGTGACACAATGGTGCCATTACCGCGATATACTACTGTAGGAGGAATCCCAATTACACAACTCCTAGATTCAGAAACAATCTCTGCAATTTGTGAGCGTACTGCAAAGGGTGGTGGAGAAATTGTATCACTATTAGAGAAAGGTAGTGCTTTCTACGCACCAGGCTCAGCGGCAGCAATCATGGCAGAAGCTGTCATCAATGACAGAAAGCGTTTGTTGCCATGCAGTGCATACCTGAATGGAGAATATGGTCTAAGCGATGTATATATCGGAGTACCTGTAGTTTTAGGATCAAATGGTGTTGAAAAAATTATTACCCTTGAATTAACTGATGAAGAGATTAAATCATTACAAGCTAGTGGAGAGTTCTACAAATCACAATTATCAGACATAATGGGATATTAAAGACTAAATCGTTGCATTGATGACTGTGATATGATTGGGTTGAACAATGCGCAAAGCTTTTGTTCACCTCGAACATGATGGGAAATTGTTTCTAGTAGACAAGGATGGTAAAGGGCCAATGAACCCCTCAATCGGAAGAACGGTGTGCAATAATGAACAAGGGTGGGACATACGACTTCCAACTGAAGATGAAGTGAAATCAAGTGGGATGTTATGGAATGAAAAAAGGCGGAATATAATCACGCTTGATGCAGAAGAGTTTGAAGTGATATATGCAACTCCGTGTATACCATGGCCAAGCAATTGGGCATGGAAAGATAATGTGATTTCTGATTCAGGAGTTCACCCCCTAGCAAGGGAATCAGTATACAGGACATTACACAGGTTGGTTGCAAAGGTAATCATCCTAAATGAGGAGGAAGAGATATTGATGGTAAAAGTGAAAAGAGGTTTTTTCACAGGAATGTGGACATTACCTGGAGGTTATTTGGACTACGGGGAACATCCAAGAATTGGTGCCGCTAGAGAAGTTTTTGAGGAGTTAGGAATTGAAATAGAAATAGGAGACCCCCTGAATGAAATTGAAAATAACAACCAAAAATTAGGAGATAAAAATCCAGATCATGTAGTTACTCAAAAGATATTTACACATGAAGGAATAAATTTTGTTTCATTCACATACATAACAAAAGCCCCTGCTGGTGAGATAAAATTCAATTTAAAAGATGATGAAATTGATGAAGTAGGTTGGTTTACGAAAGAGAATGCAATAACAATAGCAGCATCATGGTTTGATTTACATGCCATTAAACAGTTAGCCTAGTTCAGCAATATATCTCGAGCTTGATCCAATGCAGAAGTGAGGCCTGAAGGATTAGTCCCTCCTCCTTGTGCAAATGTAGGTCTTCCTCCACCACTACCCCCTATTTTTGGTATTATAGTTTTTAAAATTTCATTTGCATCATGGGTTTGAGAAGCAATACTATCCTCTGTAATCGCCACTAGAATACTTCCGCCATCTTCAGATGATCCCAATACAGCAACAGTTGGGTTTTGGGAATCAGAAGTTAATTCTTTAGCCATTCCTTGCAAATTACGAAGATTCCCTGAACCTTCCATGATAAAAAACCTAATTCCGTCTTTAACAACTGCAGCATCACTGCCTCCAGATGTTCGTAATCTAACAATCTCAGATTCTAATTTTTCGATTGTTTTTTGCTGTGATTTCCACTCAGAGAAAAACCGCTTTACTGATTTGGGTAAATCATCTGGATTCACTCCTAGAACTTCGGATGCTTCGGTAAGAAGGCGTTCTTGATGCCTCGCGTGCTCTCTTGCTGTTTCCCCCGCCACGATTTGCAGACGCTCTACCCCATCTTGAATCGCACTGCTCTTAATGATGCGAATTTCACCAATTTCGCCTACATTATCGTGGTGCGTACCGGCGCAAGCTTGTACATCATGCTCACCAATCATTATGACTCTTATCTGTGAGTGCTTTGGTGGCCCCCCTTGGTATAGTTCAAACCCAAATTTTTCATCTGCTTCGGCCCTATCTAGTATTAGTTTTGTAACGACACTATTGGAATCTACAATTGCATTTGCATGATCTTCTATAATATCTAAATCACTCCTACTCAAACGACGATAGTGCGTCAAATCAATTCTGGCATTCCGTTCACCCTTATTGGACCCGGCCTGCCAAATTTGTGGCCCTAGTATTTCCCTTGCAGAGCCTCCTACAATGTGAACTGCTGTATGGTGATCCATGAGTTGCTTCCTTCGTGACCAATTTAGAATTCCATCTACCTTACCCACTTCCAAATCTCCATCAGTCAAGTGAATTATAACATCATTTTCAACCCTAGTATCAAGCACATTTACTGAGGAGTTAAGTTGATTGAGAGTACCCTCATCCCCAAGTTGCCCTCCACCTTCAGGATAAAATAATGTTGAATCCAGTATCACGCCATGTGTGGGAATACCTGTGACCTCAGCAGATAAACTTAGGTTCTCTTGTTGCTCAGATGTAAGTTCAAACGTTGATATCACATCTGCAGAAAATGATTTGAGAGACGTATCATCATAGTAATTTTTTCCAGTAGATGTTAATACCAATTCAGGGGGGATTAATTCAGCCATTACTTTGGATTTTGCTTCATCTTTTGCTTGCTTTGCATGTCTTGCTGCCATCTCTGCAGTGAAACCTACTCTCACAGACAAATTATTCCAGCCCAATCTATGTGCAATTTCCATCACCATATCTGGTTGTAAACCCCTACTTTCCGAAAGATAAAATAGAATTTCATCATCTACTATTTCTGCATCTTTTGCAACTGTCTTTAATGCAGTAGTTACTGCTGATTCTCCTTTTAGTAACATTTCTCGATAGCGTTTTTCTTCTAGTTCTAAAATTTCTAAAATTCTCTCTTTCGTTTGCAATAGATTCGATTCATCCATATGGTGTTCAATATGGTGTAATCCTAATTCTGAAAGGCTTGATTTGATTCCCAATTCATCCATCAATTTGAGGGTTTTTCTCACCATCATCCTAGAAAGATATCCTGCCTTTACGTTTGAGGGGACTAATAAATCACCTAACATATTGCATAATGCATGCAGGTGGTCAGGTATCGCGTAGATTGCATTCAGGGGGGCTGTAATTTTCTTTAGTTCATTAATATCAATGGTATATCCCTTTTGATTTAATCTATCGACAAGGATCTCATATAGAACTTCAACATCAGTTCCCACATCAATATTTAGTATTCCTGAAAGTTTCGATATTTCACTCAGAACTAGGTCTATATCTAAATCCCCAACTCCTATTAAGCGAGATTCGAAATTAGATAATTCCTTGAGCCATGAGATTGACTCAGGATATATTGCTTCATAGATAGTAGGAGTTCCTGCTGCGGCCCAACAAAATCTTTCCAGCCCATAACCGGTATCAATTATCTGCAAATCCATCTCCCTATATTTATCTCCTTTTATTTCATAAATTCCGTCTGAGCTTTCCTCTAAATTCATGAAAACTAATGTGGCCAATTCCAATCCACCAGCTATCACTTCCACAGCAGGTCCTGCGTTACCTCCACCAGACCAAGGATTTTCGACATAAGTTATTTGTTCCGAGGGAATTCCAAGCCTATTAACGAATAAATCATCACAATATCTAATACATTCATCTATCCAGTAAATTATATTATTATCCTTTGGCCGATTAAAACAATGATGTGCCATCATTTCGAAAGTCGTAAGATGTCTACCAGATCTACCAACTGCATCTACATCTGTCAACCTAATACAAGGTTGACTAATAGTGAGGGGGTTTGCGGGTGGAGGTACTTGTCCACCTGTTACATGTGGCTGGAAATCAGCAATTGATGCAATGGTCAAGTGAATATCATCCCTCCATCTTGCAATAACTGGATAGGGGTCTATTCGCTTGTGATTTTTTTCTTCGAAATAATTGAGGAAAGTTTCTCGCATCTTGTCTTTCAATTGTTTTCCTCGTTCGTTAAAGCCCTTGATTATTGGATTACCAATGAAGGTGTATTCATCCTCGACAGTATCTCCGCAAGTCTCCCTAGACTCATCCCTTGTCCAAAACCATAGTTCTGTAACTTTACACTGCTTCCTTGTAAAACCTTGTTCAGTGAAATAGGGAACCGAAATATTGGGTAATTCCATATTCTATCAGCTCAATTTTTCTCTCTATATTCAATTATAATTTGCTCACCGTCAGATGGAATATAATTTTCATACTCCGTATTGACTACACCATCTACAGACATTACTATCTCATGAGTGCTATCAACCTTAGAATCAAGAATCTGATTTCCAGTGAATGTTTTTCCCCATACTGAGAAAAAATCGCCTATAGTAATATTTACCGATGCATCTTCCTTTTCAATATGTAATTTACCACTGTCATCATGTGTGTGAACCATCCTCATACAACCTGGTTCCACACCAGTTTCAGCAGGAATAGGTATCTCTTCACCATCAATAACTATTGTCAAATAAGGGTGATAATGTGACTCGAGTGCATCTGTATGCCCTCCAATACAATATTCTAGAACAAACGGTACAGGGTCGCCTTCAATTAATTCGGGTTTAAGTGCACTTATTCCAATCAACACTGTAAGTGCTACTCCTGAAACTATGAGCAAGATTTTCAATATTTCGCTTGATTCAGTCATGTTTCCACAACATAGCGGAGATGATTTAGATAATCAAACTTGAGGAAGTATTGGCTATGCACAAGCGATTTCAAGTAATATGAGGCAAGAGGCGGGTTACAATGATGGATTCTGACAATGATTGGAAGGAGCATATCTCTAGAGAAGATGACTATCTCATGAGAATTAAAAAGCATGGCAAAATGAAGGTTGATGCATTGCTAATTTCAGACGAAGAACACTGGAACAATCATAGCGATGACCGGAGTCCAAAACAGCTTGTAAACACTGCAACATTACCTGGAATAGTGGGTGAAGCTTGGGCAATGGCTGACTGGCATTTTGGATATGGATTTCCAATAGGAGGTGTTGTTGCCACTGACGTAGACGAAGGAGGAGTGATAAGCCCAGGTGGAGTTGGATTCGACATTAATTGTGGAGTACGATTGGCAACAATGGATATTGGGATATCTGACATTCCAGACATAAATAAATTGGCCAAAACAATTGCTAGTAGCATACCTGCGGGTGCGAGTGGAAAGGGGGGCGTGCCCTTAACAACTGATGAGTTGAGATTAATTCTTGAAGAAGGTGCAATTGGTGCGGTAGATATTGGTTGGGGTGAACATAGAGACATTCCAAATATCGAAAGCAATGGATTATTGGATTCTGATGATAGAAACCTAAGTGAGCGCGCATTGAAAAGGGGAATTAAACAATTAGGAACTCTAGGCAGTGGAAATCATTTCATGGAACTACAGGTTGTCGATCATATTGAAGATGAAGAGGCAGCGCGTGCATATGGACTAAGATTGGGTCAAATTACAGCAATGGTACACACAGGTAGTAGGGGATTAGGACATCAAGTTTGTACGGATAGCATACATCTAATAGAAGAAAAATACAAGAAAAGAGGGGATTCTTACTACAGTTCTGAATGGGATATTGAATTGCCTGATAGGCAACTTGCTGCTGCACCTATTCACTCCAAGGAGGGGAAAAGATATTTGCAAGATATGCAAGTTGCAGGGAATTTTGCATTTGCAAATAGGAGTACATTAACTCAGAGATTGCGCAACGTGTTACATGAAGAGTTAGGTAGTGATGGGAATCTAAAATTACTCTATGATGTATCGCACAATATAGCAAAAATGGAAAATCATAGAGTCAATGGTAAAAGATGTAATTGCTGTGTGCATAGGAAGGGTGCAACAAGGGCATTGGGTGGAGACAATGCAGAATTAGCATCGCAATTTTCAAACATAGGCCAACCAGTACTTGTACCTGGTGATATGGGGACGGCTTCTTGGATTTTGGCTGGACCAAAGACGGGAGAAAATCATGCATTTTCATCATCATGCCATGGAGCAGGAAGGGCTCTTTCTAGAACAAAAGCAAAAAACACAATAGATTCCGAAGAGTTGATGAAAGATTTGACAAAACGTGGAATAATTGTACACGCTAAAACACCAAACATACTTTCTGAAGAAGCACCGGATGCATACAAAAATGTTGATGAAGTAATCAAGTTAACTAGTGGTGCGAATCTTGCAAGACCCGTCGCTAGAGTGAGACCGATTGTGGTAATAAAAGGATAATCTGGATTATTCAGATAGTACTGAAAACCAAAATATTAGTCATATTTACACAGCAATGTTCAATAGCGTAACTTTAACGAGGAACTTTTCAAGCAGTACTTTTACAGTCACTGTTGGATGGGATAGTTGTGAAGGATAATAAGTTAGCAAATAGCGTAATTATTGAGCAAAATAAGAAGGTAGATGACTTACAACGAGAAGTTGAGGATCTTCGTAAGTTAGTTAATACCTTACTTACTGTAATCGTAGAAGAATCTGATGGGATAACCAGTGGATCAGCACCAATGCATGGTTCATCTCAGCCTAAACACGGATATTGCATGTGATTACTCATAGAATTCATCAATCATTTGTTGTACAGACCAACCATTATCCAAATATTCCATTAGAACATCATCACCCCAACTTGGGAATGCTTCACGGGCCGCACCTAATTCAGGATGGCCATCTTCTTGTCCTATAGGTTCTTCAATAGAAGTTTGTGGATCTTGTGTTTCATTGAAATCAGTTTGTTGTGCTGTGGGTTCCTCATAAGCACCTTGTCGCTCATATTCCTCGTCTCCATACTCTTCTTCTAAATTTTTATAATATCCTCTTTCGGTTGTACGACGCATTAAAATTACAACACCTAGCAACACAATAACAAGTATAGCGATTCCAATCACACCCAAGATAAGAGTAGACATTCCACCATCATCTGGTGTTCCTGATTTAACGTTAAGCGATTCTCCTGAACTAGATAGTACCCTTATTCCACTTGTAATATCACCGTCAACAACTATGAATAAATCAGGATCACCTGGGCGATAAGTCTCAAAGTTGAAATCTAACCGCTGAGCTGCTTGAGTTTCTAATTCAACAGTAACATAATCCCAATTGACCCAATCTCCTGATTCATCGAGTTCCCACAAACTTACATTTGCTGAACCTGCAAGGTTTCCATTATTCTTAGCAAGGAAACTGATTTCTATAGTTTGGCCCATGAATTGTGTATCTGGACTTATCTCAAATGAACTAATATCAACTTGGAAATATTGGATTGACATTTGAGGGGATTTCGGGAAGTTTTCCGTACCGGGTCCTATAACGATATTCCCAGCCAAATCTTGTGCGTTTACCCACACATTCATCCGATCACCTTCTACTAGTTTGATTGGCATTCCAGTGTTAGGGTCTATATTCGGTGTCAAATCCACATATCCTTGATATGTCCAAGTATTACCTACTTGGCTTACAAGTGGTAAAGAATAATTATCCCTGCTACCTGTCTTTTCTGCACCTGTATTGTAAGTAAATGCCCAATTTAAATCAAGTGGAATGTCTGAATCAATTCCACCTGCATCATCAAGCATTATAGATACAAAAACCTGATCAAGTGAATCTGATTGTAAAGTCACCAAAGTATTTTGACCAAAAGTTAGAACTGGTGGCAAACTATCTACAATTATCATTGCATCGACATTTGTTGCATCTGTACCAAATTGAGGAATATCTATTATTTCTATGGTAAGTGGTAACCTTGGATCATTGAGTGACTGAGTTGGTAATATGATGACCTGCTCAAAGGTACCTGTATCAGATATTTCGATAACATAACTTTGGAGTTTAGCACCATACCAAAATTCTAACGACAATTTCATATCTTCTGGTACGTTTGTTATCAGTGTATCTGTTTCAGAAAATTGTACTTGGCCCTGAATCAAAATATCATCACCTTCACCTGCATACAGTCTTGTTGGAGAGTTAGGGCTGATAGGTGGTGATTGATCAACCATGTCAGTTATTACTGCAGACAATTCATTATCTAACCTCCATCTCAAATCGGCTACATTGGTCAATTTAGGATCATTAGTATTTGGATCTGAATCAAATGCTTCTACTGCTGGGATTGAGTATTGTCCTGGAAGTTGCTTCGGGAAGTCCCAATCAATTATGAAATGGAAATCCAATGTCCAGATTGAGTTTTGATTTTCTGTGAGGTCAACATATAGTGGTGTAAGATGACTATTTAGCGGGGTGGTAAATTCTCCAGTACGGGGATCATAGGTCATTACTGCAGTTGTAGTTTCGCCATCTCCCATCAGCATCACAGTAACCTCGTTCAGTGTCCCAATACCATTTGAATCCTGAACTTGTACAGAGAATACGTGCTCTTGTCCTGCCATCAAATGTTCATTAATTGTATCCAATTGTACAGTAGTACTAATGATTACTGTTTCAGTATTTGTAGCTGTGTAAAGTGTAGCGAAATCATTTTCGAGACCTGGTGTTCCACCATTGTCATATTCTAAACCTGCGTAATCTGTGCCTTCAAGCCACAAACTTACTTTCCCATTATTCACATTTTCTGAAACGTCCAAATTAGGATTAAATTGTATAGTATCTTCACCAGCAATTCCCTCATTGTTCAAGGTTCCTAGAAGTGTTCCGTATTCCTGGGCTTGAGCTTCTCCATCTTGATTAAAATCATGCAAACTTTCAATCCAATAATGTAATGTTATTTCAGCGCCTAGTGCTTCATCATCAAACACTTTTACCCTCAAAGGTACGGACATAGATGGATCCCATGTGTATCCATCAGCATCTATCCAATCGGCACCATTCTTAATTTCCAATGCAAGAACTTCAGGTTGATCTGAATCAACCCTCATTTCATACTCAGGTATTGGGTTAGTTTCATCAAACGCACCTGTAACACCAGTTAATGGACCAATTCGCACAATTTCTGCTGAGAATAAATGTGTTTCTCCAGATACAGATTGTGGCGCATAGAATGTTCCTGAGTAATTTCCAATACCATCAGAAGTCATAATTACGTAAATTCCACTTATATTTACAGCAACCTCATACGAATCTACTGTAGGATAAACATCTGTCGAATCTTGGAATCTTACTCTACCATGAACATTCAATTCAGAACTAGACTCTATCCAATAAGGATAAGAATTATCCCAAACATTAGAGATAACTCTTTCATCATGATCTGTGACTT
>CAYSJV010000008.1:0-33077 GCA_964431435.1 uncultured Candidatus Poseidoniales archaeon | reverse complement strand
TTTCAGCCAATCGGTTTTGATCAAGAGCATAATCAATCATCTGTGCACTCATTGAATTTCGTTCTACAGCACCATGTAATTCATTGATGACAGGTATCATTGTTACCATCATTGTTGCGACAATTGCAATGACTCCTCCAAATAGCAAAACAGTTGCTATGGCAGAGGAAACTCCTTCCTCATTTCTATGGATTTTAGCACCATTCATTCTAATATAACCACCCTTTGTATTGTCAAGTCAAAGAATAATGTTGTATCTGTGGGGTGATATGTGATTTCGCTATTTGACAATCTTTCCCACGGCCCTAGCCCTACATATTGACCTGATATTCCTGCTGATTGATACAATTCATAATCTCCAGCCCAATGGTGTGTGTATTGGGGCGCGATTACATCATCAATACCACAATCAAAACCAATTTTTAAATTTCTAGTATTTTCTCCAAAGAAACTTAAAACTCCAGCAGATTCCAAATTTAGTTTGATATCTCTGCCGGTTTCGATATTCTCTCCACCACTTACATCTACTAGAACCAAACTGATTCTTGGGATTCCATCGTGAAGTGTATCCACCCGTAAATTGGGATATTTATTTATCGAATATCCATGGTAAGGCAACTTTTCCAATTTTGCTCCATTAATTAAATCAACAATATAATCTCCACTTTGTAATCCGGACTCAATTCTTAGCCCAGATAGACTTGCTCGAATCAATTGATGTATTGTATGTCCCTCTGAGTCATAAACTTGGATGATTACTGTTTTTCCAAATGGAGTTCCACTTTCAAATTCATGTGGACCTTCACCATCAGGAATTTGCCATTCGGTAGTAGTGCCACTTGTTGTTACATTCATCGTATGAGCAGTATTATTCATGCTATTAATCCTGATTAATTGAGTTCCTGTAAATTCAATATTTATTTTATCATAGCCCTGCAAATCAGCCTGTATGGTCCATAATTCAGCAGAATCGATACTACTTATCATTGATGTCCCTAATGAAATAGAACTTACCGAACCAACTCCCTGAGGAGATGATCCGACAATCTTGATTTTCTCTTCAACTTGTTCTGCTATGACTTTCGATTGAGACCAATCTTTATTATCATCAAAATCATTCAGATATGGTTGAATAATTGTCATAACACCACCCATGACAACAATGACCATTGCCAATAACATTACAACGCCTATGATTTCACTGACAGCTCTTTGATCATCTCGAGATTTTGACTGTTGACAGCACAAAATTCGCGCCGCCGGGGGGGGTTTCTGACCACAATTGCTTTGAGACACTGCACTTAATATAGCGGGCTTATTCTTATGGGTTGTCCAAATCAACCCACTTTCAAGGCTAATTCTTGTAACATTACACACTTCAAACTGGTGTTTTCATAATTTCAAATTCATTTTGACCAATGTAGTGGCAAAACTCTGGACCTGTCTGTTTTGAGATTGCAATATCGCCTTCGAATTTTTCTGAAATATGGTATAGGACAGTACTTTCTGCAATGTGCGGTTTGTTGCTACTTTCAGATAAGTGACAAAGTGTGATACTTTTTGTCGATTTACTTACAACTTTGGATAACAACTCACCAGTTTGATTATTTGATAAGTGCCCACCTCTACTCATTATCCTATTTTGTAGCCCAATAGGATACCTCCCCGATTTCAATCGTTTTTCGTCGTAATTTGCTTCAATTGATATATGTTCGCAACCACTTAGATAACCTTCTAATTCTCTAGTGCTAGATCCCAAATCTGTTACGATTCCAGCACTCTTTATTCCGTCATAACTTATTATGAAACCTACATTGTCTGTATCTTGATGTGGCACCGGGACTGGCAATACGGATAATTTATTTCCAAAATCAATTTTTTGGAGATTTTCAAACACTTTTAGATTGGTATTTTCTAAAACTCCGAGTTCATTGGCAGTGAAGTAATTACAGTAAATTGGTGTGTTCCACTTCCGTTCAGCTAATATTGCCCCTTTAGCGTGATCTCCATGGTGATGACTCACTAATATTGCATCAATATTTTCAGGATTCAATTCAACAAGCCTCAACCTTTTTTCCAATTGTTTTCCAGAAAATCCATTGTCGATGAGTATGTTGAACTCGCCATCGCTGAGTAATGTGCTATTACCCTTGCTTCCAGTTCCCAAGTGAGTAATCATTAATGACATTTCAATCTCACATTGCCGAACGCGCTAGGGTCTTGAATTCATCTGTAATTTACTGCACTAATGGTGTTATTTTACCTCTATTTTGGAGATTGCCAACTAGATTTTGTCGGAACACCGCTCCATCATTATCATAAGGCACCATGGCAGGTACGTGAACGGACCGAAGGTCCGTAGAGAGGTGCTCGAATGCGACGCAAGCAAACAACGATGTTAGTCACAATTGGTGTGGTGGCAGGTTTGATTATGATGGCACAATTGCCTGCAAGCACTTCTATCGAATCTATTTATCCAGGAGATACCACTGGTGAAGGTCCACCAATCACAGATAGTGATGGAGATGGAATTCCAGATACATGGGAATTACAATTTGGAAATTTAGTCGAGGTTTTTTCGCTAGATGGAAGGTCAATTTCAATACCCGGAATGGATTATACTAACTCTACTGATGGTGTTTATGATTCAGATGGAAGTACTGGTTTTATGCTTGACATGGATAATGACGGTATGCAAAATGCTGAAGAATATTGTTGGCCATATGATTATGTTGCATGTATTGGTGAAGATTCTACACGGACTGGTTTGACAGGAAAGGACCCTGAATTGACGCCATCTGGACTACGTGAATATTTGAACCCGACTCTCGCAGATACAGATGAAGATGGTATGCCGGATGGCTATGAAGTTGCAATGTGCAAAATTGAAGCCGGCGAACCCGAGGATGATGGAAAATGGGAATGTCTTAGATTTGATCCTCTAAATGGAAGTGATGGTGGTGTTGATTATGATGAGGATGGCTTTGATGTTGATAGAGATGGCACCATACAGCCTACTGAATTTTATAATAACTCGGCAGAATATTCCTATGGGATGTCTGAAAATTGGACTACCGAAATAGATGGACTATGGTTTGGGCAAATGGAATTTGATGAAGATGAACGTTATGATGAACGCTGGAGGGGAACAGATCCTCTGAATTCAGATAGTGATTATTATCGTTGGAGTGAAGACTCAGGGTTTAGTTTTTCACCCGGAGGAGATGATATTCCAGATGGATGGGAAGTATATTTTGGACTAAATCCACATAATCGCGAAGACAACTTATTGGATACTGATGAAGATGGTTGGGACATTGATTTCAATGGCGTTGTAACTATAGATGCTACCGCAGTAGAGGTCAGAGATTGTTGGGAAACAAAGGTGATTGAATGTGGTGGAGAAGTATTTAGCAATTTAGAGGAATATTTTGTATCAAATGATGATGGCAACTGGATTCGATCTGGATTGAAATCTGTAACGAAGGATTCGTTTGCCGGTACAGCACAATATTGGGATCAGGGAACTACACCCTCCATCATACATCATGATGTGAGGGCATTAGGTGGCGGAAACGGGATTGTAACGCCTTTGTTTGTAGGGACTAAATTAGGAATTACTGCATTTTGGGTAGGCGATCCAACAGAGGTATGTGAGGATGAGTTCGGTGTTGAACTTGACAGTTGTGATACCTATACAGATGAGGGCAGACATCTTTCACTACCGAGTGGCGAGGAACTGAATGATATGTATGTATACGACACAGGTTCAGGTTCAGGTTTTATTGCATTAGCAACCAATTTCGGCCTTACTTTTATCAATTTTGATTCATGGTTACTAGATAGTCCCTTTTATGGAGAACCAATTCGATTTGAAATAGGTGAAGTTACATCTGTAACTATGCTTGATACTGATGATTTATACATTCATATTGTGGCAGCAGGACCAAATGTAGTTGAAGTAATTCGGCTAAATGAGAATGGTTTGATTAATGCACATTATTCAGCAGGATCAGATTTATCTCAATATATTTCAGATGAAGGAGCGATACCTCAAGCAATGGTACATATGTCACCTGATTCATCTACCCCTAGACTCTACATTGGTACAGACATGGGTCTTTTAGTAGCAAACAGTCCGGACTTAAGTGGGGATTTTGGTGTGGAGTGGGTGTTCAATAGATACGATAATGATCAACTACGTAATTTGACAGTTGTACACAGCACTACATCAATCAATGTTCGAACTCTTGTTCCAGATGGCGATGCACAAGAACATATGTGGATTGGAACAGGTTCAGGTGTACACCTTTTAGACTTAAAAAGTCAACAAATATTCCACAGTGGGACTTACGAACACACTAGCGATAATGATGCAAATGATGTATACTCCATATTGCCAGTTGATACTGGAATATTTGTAGGTTCTAAGGCCGGAATGTGGAAATTAGTAGGTTCATATGCAGCGACTTATAATCAAGGTGTACATGAAACAATAAAGGGTAAAGTCGTTGATTTAAGATTAGTTGATTATGAGGGCACTCCAACTATTTTTGCCGCCACTGATCCAGGTAGATTTGCAAATATTGCATTAATAGATCCAGGCAATAATGATTCAGATTTCGATTCAATACCTGATGGTTGGGAATATGCTTACGGTCTTGATCCAACAGATCCATATGATGGTAAATTAGATAGTGATGGAGACGGAGCAAATATGGACGCAGAACAAGATTTAATCATAGAACGTCCATGGACTAATTTAGATGAATTTTTGTATACACCTCTTACTGAACAAGGGCATGTTGGCACAGACCCAAGAGATAGAGATACCGATTCAGATGGACTTTCAGATGGTGAGGAATATTTCGGTTGGCTCTATTCACACACTGAATTTGCTTGTCATTATCTTGTAAATATGACAATTGAATGTGACCAAGATACATCCTCTGCCGATTTGTATCTTGAAGTTGGAGGTACAGATTCACCACTTGATCCTACTTCAAATGATACTGATATGGATGGTTTGCCTGATGGTTGGGAGATTGAACACCGCAGATGGATTGGAAATGAATTTACTGGCGGAAATAATTGGTCACTTGATCCAACAAGGCCCGATGATGCTAACTGGGATGCAGATAACGATGGTCTCTCAAACCTTTGCGAATACCAATGGAGTACAATAAAAAAGTTAGCACTATTGGATGGCTATCTAATCTCACATGGAGACTCTGCAGATTCGGCTCAAGATTGGTTTGATTTGGATCCAAACAATCGTGATAGTGATGGAGATACATTACCAGATGGTTGGGAAGCAAGGTATTCTTGTGATTGGCTCCCCGCAGAAGCAGGAATCAACCCAATGAATGGTTCAGATTATCTGAACAACCCCGATAATGATGGATTCGATATCAATTTTGACGGAGTATTAGAGGGAGGCGAACTCTTGAACAATTATTTAGAATATCATCTTAAAGATATCCGGTTCGACGAGGAAGGTCAAACTTTCCCTGAAGGCCTTAATGCATCTCTCTGGGCAAATGTAGCATCCTGGGGTAATCCTGAATCTAGTTTTGGTGAATTAGCATCTTCTTCAATTACATCATCCCAGCACACTACAGATAAGGGTGCAGCTAATCCTACATCTTCCGATACAGATGGAGATGGTTTGCCTGATGGCTGGGAAATTTGGTTTTCAAGATGGGATGTGTTGACCGATACTTGGACACTAAATCCATTGTACAATCTAGATGCATTTTCTGATCCAGACTCTGATGGATTTACTAATTGGGAAGAATATAATTCAATCGACCCCACTCTGAGTGAAGTAGATAATGGTTCAAAATCTTCACCCCAGTACTATATTGTCGATTTTTCTGGCTTGAGGGGTACACAACCTTGGAACAGAATAACTACTGATTTGAGTTTTGGTAGTTTTATTTCTCCTGAACAAATAGCACTCTCTGGATGGACTACAGACCCAACCAATCCCGATACTGATGGAGATGGACTTCTAGACGGTATTGAAATGATATTTACTGAATGGAATACGTCCAATCAATTATGGACTCTAAACCCGTTAGTATCGGAAGATGGGCACTATGATAGTGACAATGACGGATTGACTGATTATCAGGAATTGTCTCTTGTGACAGGTGCACCAGATAACGGAATAAATCATCCAGGGGGTGTTCCATTGATGTATGTAGATGCAGAAGATCAAGCACCAAACCCTCTTCTTAGTGCAACTGTAACTGTCACTAGGGTGAGTAATATTCTCAGTGGTAAAGAAGGAAGAGCAACTTTGGCAATGAAGGATTTGGCAGATTGGGTAAATGGTCAGCCACCAAGCAATTTAATTTCGGTTTTGAGAGGAATCACAGATCCTGTAGATAATGATACAGATGGTGATGAAATGCTAGATGGTTACGAATATTGGTTTACAGGTTGGGATCTGGAAGAAGATCGTTGGTCTATGAATCCTTTAAGCGGAACAGATATATTGCTTGATTTAGATGAAGATTCTTATGATTGTGATGGTGATGGTGTAATTGTACCCGATGAGATGTACACTAATTTACGTGAGTGGCAAGCAAGAACGTATGGTAAACATGCCGAACGATTCAGCGTACCCACTGAACTCGGTTTGTGGGGGTATGGATTAGATACAACACGTGCACTGAAAAATGAAAAAGGGTTTGATGAATCCGAAGCACAATCTTACTTGTACGATTTGTTTGCATCGAAATTACACGATGGAGTAAATACAAGTGAATTAAGACTATCAAAAATTAACAGTATAGATACACATAATTTCAACCGCAGTCTTTTGGGTATTTCTGACCCAACGCACCCAGATAGTGATTTAGACGGTTTGCCCGATGGTTGGGAGTTCTGTTTTTCAACGTTCACTAATGGGACTATTAGTGCAATGAATGAGGCAGGATTCTATACCGTAGAAGATAGATGGGCAACAAATCCAGTTAATCCACTAGATGTGGGATATGATGCAGATAATGATGGGTGGTATGACAAAATTGCGATAGATACACCTGCTGAACAAGGTAACTGGAATAATAGGGTATTTACACTTGAAGGTGCCCAATACGGCCCTAGCTCTGATCCACTACCTTTCACAAATCTAATGGAATATTTGAACAATACTAAACCAAATACAGTTGATACTGATGATGATAGTCAATATATGATACGCGAAGGTACTGAAACTACGACTAGTGCATACTACAAAGATGAAAACCTAAGTGATGGCAGAGAGGTATTGAAATATGGTTCAAATCCACGTGATAATGATACAGATGGTGATATGTTACCTGATTGGTACGAATATGCTAAGGGATGGAATGAAACTAATGACAATTGGTCTAGCGAACTTCAAATCTCAGTAGTTTGGGTTGATATATCAGGGCAACTTAAACCACTAAAAATATCATCTCAGGGTTTGGTAAGACCCGACTTTAATTGGACTTGGTTCAAAATGAGCCCGAATGATCCAACAGATGCGGGTCTTGATCCAGATAATGATGGTGATTGGGATTGTTCAGGACTCACTTGTGTTTATACAGAGTACAATAATTTCCAAGAATTCTTTGCAATTACAGATGCAAGTTATAGTTCGGCATCTGCAGTGAGACTTGCAAATTTGTTGCATAATGCAGAGCAAGTACAGGAATGGTGGCAATTCAGAGATTGGTTATTGAAAGTAGGAGATGGAGATGAAGACACTACAAATTATCTCAGGATGTATAAGAAGAACTCCACCGATTTAAGATACGCTCAAATTATTACAGATAATGATGCTGAGTTTTTCCAAATGAATGCCGCGAACGATGATATTTTGTGCAGAGGAGATTGGACGGATAATTGGAATATGCTTTCAGGATGGAGTCCTAGTAGTGCAACAACATTACCTGATGTAGGAAATGGTCAATTGCCATATGGCTGGTGGATTTTAGATTTAGATGGAGATTATATTGCGGAAGGAACCGACCCTATGAATTGGGATACAGATGGAGATTGGTTGGTTGATTACTTTGAAATTCATGATGATGAAATTGATGGCGTGAGGGGAGATGGTTATTCTGCAATCAGGTATGACAACAGGAATTTATGAGTTGAAGCATTCTCGTAATTCTAACATAGGGTTACAGAGTTATACTAAGGCTTCTGCAGTAATTCTTATTATACTTTTTTTGGGGTCAATTCCATTACCTATTTTGGAGCCTGTTTCAGAATTAGAATTTTCATCTACAAAAAATCAAAGGCACCTTACTACTTTTGGTTCAGGGAGCACTGAAGCAATTGCCACCTATCAACCAGGACAGATTGATACAAGTATAACACTCGATATTCCAAAAGGGGTAGAGGTGAGCGACATAAGTGTTGATTTATCCGGTGCGTCCTTGACTGGTTGGGCACAATCTCTCTATACTGATCGAGTAAATTGGCAAACTGGTTCACCTAGTTCGGTTGACATAAGATCTGATGCGGTGTCTCTAGATATGCAAAATAAATTAACAGATTTTATCCCACATGACTCTAGTACCGAACTTCAACCTACCAGTACTGCATGGTTTGACAATGGCAGTTACTCATTACAGCAGCCACATACAAGTAATGTCACAGAAACTCTATTTTCTCAACAACACACATTAACAGGAACAGCACTTATGTCTCAATCACAAGGTGCAATTTTAAAACATAAAGGATGGCTTTACATGTCAGATTGGTCAACTAATGTTTTTGAAAATACAATTCAAAGATTATGGCCCAGTAATGGAAGTTTAGAATCAACAATTACCCTAGATGCTGGTTCGTGTGTTATACCCACCCTTCCACCTTCAGGATGGAACCGATTCTACGGGTTCAGGGATTGGACAGTTACTGATGATGAACGACTTTATGGTATACTCTCAACATTTTTACCTTACAGCGGAAATGGATACACAGAAACTCAATATCATAGGGTCCTTGAAATCGATATAAGATACGATAACATTTGGACTTGTAAAGAAGTGTATGATGTTTCAAATTATGGTCCATATACTGGAATTTCATACGATCGTTCTACAGATAATGTTTGGGTCTTACATGATAATCAACGTAAACTGATTCCATATGAATTTCAACAAGGTGGTAGTTATGTTGCTTTAACACAAGAGGCGTATATATTCAATGGCAATAGCGGGGAAGTAAGAGGAGTTGTAGTAAATGATGGGCACGCATATATGCGTTCAAGAAATGGAAATAATTGGTTGGCTGGTGATAAATTACAGCACTGGATTATGCCTGATGATTCAAACACAATGACAATACGTTCTGAATCTCAAACTTTATCTTATCCTGGATATGGAATTACTTATGATGGTGAAAGGTTGATTTCTGTAGACTTTGGAGATTACACAACAAGTACTCTATATTATCGTGAATTTGGAATTGGAATAGCATATTCGACAATACCCCAACCAGCAACTAGCGTATGGATTGGTTCACCTATCCCCTCATCTGAACCAATTCTTTCGGCAAACTTGGAAGTATCTTGGTCAGCAGTTGCAATAGGAGATAGAGTAGAATATTGGTTGAGTTCAGATAATGGAATTAATTGGGAATTAGCTGAAAATAATTATACAATTCATTTCCAGAACCCAGGAACTACTTTATTGTGGAAGGCTGTACTCATTGGTAGTAGTGCAGTTTCATGGTGGGTTGATTTAGAATATTCTACAGAATATTCAACAAGTGGATCTTGGACTTCATCTACATTAAATACGGGTACACAGGTAGGGCGTGCAGTAGTAAATTTGAGTACCGATCTACCTGCAGGTACAACAATTGACGTCATGATTAGTCAAAATAATGGGACTTCCTGGCAAACAGTTACATCAGGTACTGATATCATCTTTCAGCCAGTGGGGAATCAACTTCTAGTTATGGCAACATTGAGCAGTAATGATCCATATCTAACACCAATTCTTGGTGAATTGAATTTGGAATTCTTGGAGGGCTTCCCTGAAGATGTTATGGTTGATATAGGGAATGATGGTACATGGGAAATCGAAGTTGCAGATATACAGACACCAGTTCTAGTATCAAATGCTATGATGATTGATGCACTTAATCAGAATATAGATCAAAATGGGATGGGTAACTCAATAATCACTATTGCAGTAAAAGCAAGCTCACCTGGAAGAATAAAGTTTTCAAATTTAGATATTGTTTACAATTATGTCACACACGTAAATGAAGTTTTGTTGGAATCAAGTATCTTAGTGCCAGATGGTCAATGGAGAAATTTGGCAGCTAGGATTGATTTAGGTGATGCAACCGATGCTATCCAAAAAGTCACTCTCGCATTGAATAATTCACATGGAGATGACCCAGTTCTAAATTGGGAATTTGGAGATGTATGTACTGAGTTACAAGACCCCGAAGATGTCATTGTATTCGATACAGGAAACTGTACCAGTTTCATTGATTCATTTGATTCATTTTACATTCAATTTCCAATAATGGTGAATTGGAACTGGGATGATGAATCTGATTTAGATATAGGAATTACAGTAGATGACAATCTTGGCCGAGCAGTCACGAACTGGGTAGATGATGGATTTAGTACAAGAATTGAAAATGATATACAACTAGATGGAATGAAAGTATTTGATGAAACAGGAAGGGAATTATTTACTGATGACTGGCTTAGAGGTGGTTATGATTTATCATTCGAAGGCACAATACATTTTGAGGGCACCACAATCTCACCAGATGTAGGTGGTTTTAATGTTAGTATTATGGCACAAAACCTGACATTAGATGGAGACCCAATGGAAGACCCATACACATTGGATAAAACAATTAATCAAGGATTTGGTACATATGGAATCACACTTCAAAGTCCATATGAAAGTTCACCAGGAGGAATGCTATTTTCTGTTGTAGCAACTGAATTACCAAATGGTTCTCAATTTAGCAACGCATATCAAAACAATATTTTACTTGTATTAGATGGAAATAGTCCTATTGTTTTGGATATTAACCCCATAGATGGAGATGAGAAGAGGGCAGGTCAGCAATCTGTGACAATTTCCATTCAGGATAGCGTAGATCCACCTACTCAAATAACACTCTATCATTGGATAGAAGGCGAACATGATTTTAATTTCAATGGTCTTCCAGATCTTACTGAATATTCTGCAATGATAATAGCCACTCCCGAAGTACAAAGTGGAGGTATGAATATTTTTCAAGGTCTCATTGATGATAGTGCTAATAGCCATGGGGAACGAGTTAGCTTGTTTGTTTCAGGTGCGGATGGTCAAGGGAATGTGATAGCAATGGGCGGTGAATCGGTTTGTGATGAACCATGTCAAAATCCTAATTGGGATGCGGATTTAACAACTTATTATACACGTGAAGACTTTGTACCTGCCTTAGATATGAGTAATTCTACAATACTTGGGCACGAGGACGAGTTACCATTACATCCCAATACACAATATACCGCAATATTACGTGTTTCAGATCTTAATGGATATCAAGACATATCTGAATTACAATTGTCATTAGTTGGAGACTTAGGTGAGAAAGAAGCAAGTATTTGGGCTGAATTTCAGCATCATCAAGATGGAACAATTGGTATGGAGTTAAGTACTGACGGAGAGGGTATTGCAATAAGTAATTTGTACAGCACAGTTGTTCTAATTCCCGAAAATCCAAATGCTATGGATCTACATATCAAATTCCAACTTACTTGGGACTTTCCTGAAATATGGGATACAAATGGGCTCCAACTTTTTGTTCCTATGGTAGAAGTAGCAGATTACCCCTGCAGGGATGGTGAAATTACACCATGCTATACTGAACGAGGAGGGATGGGGAACGATAAATGGAGTTTCGATAATGATTTCATTTTCGATACCACTCACATCATAGCAGAAGAGCTGAGAAATGGCAGAAACTTGTATCGTACAGATGGTGAGCAATCAGTAATTGGAGCCGGTCAAGCAGTCAGATTTAGTGGTAAGGTGACATTTAGTGAAGACTCGTTGCCAGCGCCTTCGGGGTTATTTGATATTGTACTCAATGGAGATGAATATACTTGGTCAGATACGACTGATGATAATGGCTATTTCAGTATCGATTTTATAGTTCCTGACGTATATGTTGGCTTGTTGGACTTGGAAGCAAATATGGCAGACTTGCCTTATTCTGCAACTGATAAAACTGCGGAACAACCATTATTGAGATTAGCAGTGGATGGTGATTTACCTGTTGTATCTGATGTCGTATTCCAATATGTAAAGGAGTCCGAAGTAATTTCAATCAATACTTTTGATGCTATGCCTTTGACAAAATCAAGTGACTTGAATATAATAATGACTACGATTGATTCACATGGATTTGATTTATCAAATACTCCTATCTTGAATTATGCAATTCTTGCAGGAAACAGTCAACTGAAGCAAGGTAGTTTGGAATTTAATACAGGTATTGAATATGGAAATGAATATTTCTGGGAATCTAGTGTAGATTTCACTGATGAAGGAACAACATTGATACAACCGGGGAATCAACTAAAGATTTGGATAACAGGTTCAGATTTGGCAGGAAACCCATTTGTGGGAACTTCTAATTCAGAATCAGATCCGTTTGCATCATATATTTTTACACACGACGGCGCATATATTGATTTGAGAAATAGCACAACTGAGATAGAATGGTCTGATACTACCCCCGAACCCAATCAAAATGTTTCATTATTAATTCGCGGTATAAATATTGGGGGGACTCAAGGTGAGTTGAAATTTGTAGTAGAACAATGTCCATTTTTGGCAGATTGTCTATCAGAGCAAGATTGGAGTGCATTAGGTATAACTGAAGTTTTAGTAAACTCAGGACAAGATGTTGCATTGGAAGTAGATATTGTTTCACCAGTTTCAGATGGTGATAGCTGGAAAATGAATTATCGCTTAGTTGAATATTCGAATCACGTAGAATTAGATAGGATAGGGCTTGAAACTCTTATTGTTCAAAATGAAGTTGCACGTGATGGTGCAGCACTAGGACAACAATTTAGTTCATCACCTATGTCATTAGTGATGTATGTCATTGCCTTAGTTGCAACTAGTTATGGTGTGTGGATGATGGTATTATATCGAAGGTTAGTAAGAGAAAATATGGAATTAGAAGTAGAAGAGACAATTCAAACTGATGACGTTGAGGATGCATATGCAATTGCAGACATTCCAGTGTCACCAACTTTAACAGAAATACCACCTCCTCCTGGACTTTCAAATTCACCACAGATGATGCAACCTCCACCTCCACCCGGACTTTCAAATTCACCACAAGTTATGCATACAACACCTCTACCACCGGGACTTTCAAATTCCCCAAAACCACAAGCACAGTCTCTTCAAGATGTACTACTATCTGAAGATACGAACCCCCTTACATCCAATCAGGAAGATGATCAAAATGACACTTCAAAGCAATCATTTCCAAAACCTATAGATTCTGTAGCAGAACAAGTTGTGGAATCACCCGATGAAAAATCTGAGTTAGTGGCAGATGGTAACTCTGATGATGAAAAAGTTTCATCAACAGATAAATCAGACGATGAATGGGGTGATGTGGGATGGTAATAAGTGGAGGAATAAATAGATGTCAAACAACGAAACATCCTTGGTTATAACTTTACAGGAAAATATGGTAAATATAACTAAACAACTTAGTTTACCATTGATTGAAGCGAGTCTTGTAATTTCTAAATATACTAAACAACTTTCAATGAATTTACAGGATTATGCAAAATCAAACAATGAAGAATTACCTGAATCCATACTTGTGCCATTCCCAATTATGGGTAAGGAGACTCAAATTTCTGAAGAAGGTTACAATGGAATACCTCTAGAAAAAATCATGGAGATATTAGATCAAGATAGAATGGATATATTTGACACTTTAATCAGGACTTCGATAAATATCCAACAAATTCCATTATTTGATGCACTATTGGTTTTGAGGACGTGGGAGAAGTTAGTCCGTGAGCAATTAGTTGGTGTAAAATCAGTTGGGCAACTTTTTTCACCCGTTGAATTACCGGATGAATTTTAGTTGGTTTATTAAATGCTATTTTAGGATATGAATAATATGGGAATCAAAAGAACGATAGCAAATTTGCTAATTGTAGTGATGATATGCCCATTAATGAGTGGTTGTATATTTATGGGAGATACAGCAAACTCCAATTCAGTAGATTATGGTATTCCAGGTGGATTGGCATTAGCATGCTTACGTGACTCTCAATACAAGGAATTGATATTAGAAATAGATTATGAATCAGGATATCAACCACAACAAGAAACACTAGATCTATTGAAGCAGAGATTGAATGATGTATGCAATAACCCCAAAGGGGTGAGTATTGAATTAGAATTGACATCATTTCAACACACTGGTTCTTGGAATGTAGAAGACATCAGGGATAAGTCAAAAGAATTGACATCAGGTCCATCACTAAATGGAGATGTGTTAAAGTGGCATTACCTATTCCCCAGTGGAAAATACTCTGATGAGAATGTCCTCGGGGTTGCAGTAGATGCATCAACAGTAATGATATTTTTAGATTCTATTAGTGAAGCAGAAAATTGTATTTTATTAGTTTGTAGACCTACGGCTGAAGAAATAGAGAAATCAGTAACTATCCATGAAACAGGCCATCTTTTGGGATTAGTAAATACTGTTTATACCTCAGACATTGATCATGAGGATGAATCTCACCCGAATCACTCCAACAATGAAGATTCTGTGATGTATTGGGCTATTGAGACTGCAGACATTGGAAATATCTTAACAGGAGAATTACCAAATGAATTTGACTCTGCAGATAAATCAGATTTGGAAAAGTTAGCATCAGGGGAATTAATTGCACATTCTCAATTGTGGGATGAATAATTCAACTCTTGCTTTTTGAAATGACTAAATCAGAAGAACATTTCCATGCATCGAAAATGGACCAAAGATATAGTGGGGGCCACAAGAACAATGTGAGAATCAAGGGAATTTGTAATAAAAACCAATCCCAACCTTTACGATGCTGGCGGTTGAAATGCTGGCCTAAAAATAGGAATGGAATCGCAGATAATATTATTGCAATAATGGGTTTAAGTGAACCCCAAAAACCAACACCTGCAGTTAGTTGTGTATAAATTATTTTGAATGTTCCTTGCGCACTAATTTCTGGATCTGTAGTGTCCAACCTAACAATAATTTCATCTTCAGCCATACCTTCGTCAGATGGGGCAAGTAGATTACATGCATAAATGCCATTGATGAAAATGGTGAAAAATGTTTATTCAGGCTGATAATCAAAATGGTCAGTTATCTTCTAATTCCAATTCCTTTCGTGACACAATGTATGAACTATCTGCAAATGGGTCTTTGTCTGTGTTGGCAACAACAAAATGTTTAATCCAAGCTGGCACTAATCTTTTGAAATCATTTAGGGAAAGTGAACACCCCCACATTAGTATCCCAAACAATAGTAATGGGAAATCCACATCTAACCAATACCAATCGAATGGGTTTATACTCGCATCAAATTGAATATTAATGAGCGTTGTTAATATTAGAAATGCCCCGAATGAATGTAATAAGCCATCTGCAAACATCAGCCCTGATTCAACTTTGATGCCGCCCTTTACCATTTTTTCAGGATCGTGTTCATCCATAAGGGTGAACCACATAATTGCAAGCCATAACAATCCTATTGCTAATAATAATAATACAATATGGAACGGAATTCCAGAGCGTGTAAGGATTTCTAATTGTTCAATCCTCCATGCGACCAATACTGAAACTAGTGATCCGAATACTAATGTCCATGCTCTTCTTTTTCGAGAATCAGGCGATAAATCCCAAAATGCTCTGTGGGGAAATTTTGTTTCACGCATTTTCTTGAGATAACTTTGTTGTTCTACACCATACAAATTCATTGAACTTTGTAAAGCAATCATTTCAAGATTATCATCACTCATATTAATCACATATTTCGTTTACTGTCTGTTTTGCTTTCATAATGTCTTTATTTTTATTTCTTTCTTCATCAAATACATCCAGTATCTTCCTGTTGCAAAAAGCATCAATGTCAAACACAACACGACTAAATGAAAACTAATGCCAACTCTTGCTTCAATCGTAGCATCGAGTACATATATCCTCCAGGAGCAGATAATTCCTAATACTCCAGCAGTATATATTGAATACATTTTTCTTTTTCTAGTTGAGTCACTCTGCTCAACAAATTCAGATGGCAAAACCTTCATCCGCAAAATTAATTTTAGCCATAATGGCAACAGGCGCTTAAAATCATTTAATGATTGTGAACAAATCCATAATCCTATGGCAGAACCCACAAGTAACCAATCTAAACTCATCCATTGCCATTCCTTTATGATTAGATTATCATTATCTATGGCAGAAATTGCAATCCAGATAGAACTAATGGCTACTGCATAAAGTAGTCCATCTGCAAATAAAAGAACATTGTCTACAGTATCTTCCTGTGATGTATCTCTAAAATGCTCGCGGGAAGACCTCAATGCGATTCCTTCCAAATCATCCTGTACCATAGTATCCGCACATGTTATGGCACATTATGATATTCCGTCTTGTCCAGCGTATGTTTGACAAATATGGGAATACAAGTAGGTGCTGCAGCGATTTTTGATAATGAAGGTAGAATATTGTGCTGCAAACGTAATGAGTCATCATCCCATCCAAATAAGTGGGAATTCCCAGGTGGTAAAGTTGAGCCTGATGAGGAAATTAGTGAGTGTATTATAAGAGAGGTGTATGAAGAATTAAACCTTGAAGTTATACCAGTCAAGAAACTCATCACTGTTGACCATTCTTACGGGTCTCGCGATGTATCTATACACTTGTGGCATTGCACACTTTCAGATGAACAACAACCTATTGAACTTAGGTTCCATTCAAAGGCGATGTGGCTTCATGCACATGAAATGTTCTCATTTGATTGGTTGGAAGCGGATATTGCGATTGTAGATTTTTTACAAAATTACACTCATTAATTAGTACTAAACCATTCTCTGGACAATCCGTCTTTTCTCATAGAGTAGTCGTCACCTATGAATCTAGGAATTTCTTCCCTCCCCGAATGCCAAGTAATATCTTCTAACCAAATAGGAAGATCGTCCTTAGTTAATACAACCTTTAATGTACCACCTAGCGGGTATTCATTTCTCAAATTGAATGCCACTTTATTTGCCAAAGCTGCTTGTCTTGAAATATGGAACCATGTAGATGTATCGTGTAGATTATGTGACATTGCATCTAATGCAGTATCTAGAATTCTTTGCTTGGAAATTTTGTCAATGAACTCATCAATTGTATTGCATTCAAAACTGAGTTCATATCCTTTTAATTTATTGGGGAATGAAGGTTCTGCTAATTCACTACTTCCAATGTCTACTGTGGGGAAAATATTCAATATTGACTGAATTATGATTTCGGGAGAATCGGCCCCCTGTATCTTAGTTGAAATCACACATCGAATTTTATCGTTAGTCATTTATGAGGCCCCCTCACATATCGGCCAGATATCCGTATAGATGAAATCTGTTGTAATATATGGCAATATTGACAAACTAATTTACTAAGCCAAAGTCATGGGCAAATTGGAATCTCCTGATTCAAAAGATATGGACCTTCCATTTATTGTGACAGTAATACCAACATTTATGGAAGAAAATTGGATAGAAAAATGTCTTAAATCTTTAATGAAACAAACTTACCCGAATGATTTACACTTAATTCATGTTGTAGATGGCAACTCTACAGATAATACTCAAGAAATAGTCAAAAAAATGATTGTAGAATCCGAAGAAACAGGTGGTCCTACTATTTTGTTAATCCCTAATCCGGACAAATATGTCCCACATGCACGAAATATAAGTTTGAGTCAAATGCCGAATGAGGCGGAATTAATTTTTGAAATGAATTCACATGGTTGGGTGCCTGAAGATCATCTTGTTACTCGTGTTAATGATATGCTAAATCTTGAGATGGAAATTGGTAGAAAGATCGGTGGTATTGGTACTACAGTTGTCGAAAGTGATGAGGAATTAAAGATGGTTCCACGTTGGATTGAAGCAACACTTTCCTCTTCATGGGGAAATGGAGGAGGAACATTTTCTAAATTTAAAGGCAGGAAAAAATCAATCATCCCTCCTCTAACAATTTATCGCCGAGAAGCGCTTGACAAAATTGGCGGTTATGATAATTATTTCATAACGTCTCAAGATTCAGAATTGAACTTACGACTAAATGATAATGATTGGCCAACATATAGGAGTGATGTCAGTTATGTGAGAATCGCAAAAAGAAGAAACTTCAAACAATGGATTCTCTTTAGTCATAGATATGGTTTCTGGAGAATGAAACATCTTTTGCGAGAACCAAAAAGGGCATCACTTCCCGAATTTGCTCCAATATTGGGCATCATCGTTACCTCAATATTACTATTCTCCGGTGTCAGTTATTGGTGGGCACCGGCTCTTGCATACGGATTTGTAATATTAGGAGCGGGAGTTGTACAATCTGTGAAATGGAGAGACGTTACGATGTTATTTGGTTTGCCACTTATGTTGTTATTGTTACACTCATGTTTCAGTATCGGGTTAATTGATGGAATCTTTCGTAAAGGTGGAGCGCCCTCTGATAGGAAATGAAAATCAGTTACGCTAATTTGCAATAAGTTAAATTGGAAAGTGGTTATCTTCTGTACATGTCAGATGTAAAGAATCAAACCTTGTCATGGTTGGCATTTTTTTTCCCTCCTCTCTTAGCATGGTTCTTGTTTGAAGTTGACTGGTTAATTTTGTCTGAAGTAGACAAGGAATACCCTTCAGTGCAATGGATTGTTTCTGGAATAGCGTTAATCCCAGGGTGGTATTTGTTCAAGCGTTCAAGAGTGGTGAAAGATCACGAATGGCATAGGGTGAAGGAACTTTCATCACTCAGAAAAGTATACTCTGCCGAAGATAAAGGCGTTTGGAACAATGATGACCGTGTATTACTGGAAGGTACTGGAGGCACAATTGAATTAGGAGAATTAGGAAAAGCGGCATTGGAAAATATGCAAGGGAGTGTTGGAAATTTAACAAGGGATATGGTATCTCCTGAAATCCAAAATAATCCTGATGCCAAGGTAGAGATGTTATTAGATGCGGATCATGTTACAAGAACTACTTCACGAATAGAAGGGAAAGAAATGATGAGTGATTCTTTGGTTACTGATGCAACACGTGCAAAACCAAAGAAAGCTAGCCCCATGGATCGTGTGATTGATAAAATCGGGGATGTGATAAGTGGGAAAGTTACTGACAAGCCCATTGAAGATCAAACAGTATCTGGACAGACACACACAACTGTCATTGGAGGCGAATACGATGATTTACTTGCTTTTGGCGAAGATTCACCAACACCCGAACCCTCTCGTATAGCGGATGTGAAGTATTGTAGAAGTTGTGAGTCTGAGAATCCACTTGAAGAAAGATATTGTGTGGCGTGTGGCTCAGATATTTAATTAAGTGTAATTCAATCACTTGTAATGCGAGGGATTCTTAGTAGTCGCACTAGAGGGTATAGTTGATGGGAATGGGTAATAAGCGAGATTACTATGAAGTATTAGGGATTTCAAGGGATGCTTCTGATAAGGAAATAACCTCCGCATTTCGTAGTTTAGCTAGAAAATTTCATCCCGATAAAAACTCAGAAGATGATGCTGCTGAAAAATTCAAAGAAATTCAAGAGGCATATGCCGTATTATCAGATTCTAACCAGAAGCAAAATTATGATCGATTTGGGCATAATTCACCAGGTGGTTCTCCGTTTGGAGCAGGCGGTTTTCAAGGTTTTGACATCAGATATGAAGACCTTTTTGGAGGTGGAGGATTAGAAGACTTACTTGGAAGTTTTTTTGGAAGAAGTTCATCCAGCGGTCAAAGAAACGGACGAAACGTTCTAGCCAGGCATACTATTGACTTTGCAATGCTAATGGAAGGTGGTATGCAAGAAATTAATCTAAAAATCTTATCTAAGTGTGAAGACTGTAATGGTAGTGGTGGTAAGGATTCTTCTTCTGTCAGGGCATGTAATATTTGTAAAGGAGTTGGGCAAGTAACTCAAACTCATCAAATGGGTCCATTTATGCAGCGAACAGTCACAGCATGTCCGGAATGCAATGGAAGGGGGAATGTAGTGAAAACACCCTGCTCATCATGTAAAGGGGCGGGGAGAACTAAAACACCAGAAAAAATCCGATTTAATGTTCCTCCAGGAGTTGAATCAGGTACTAGATTGAGAATCCGTGGAAAAGGGGAGCATCCAGAATATGGTACGGGTAGACCTGGAGATTTATTAATCGAACTAACAGTAGACAATCATCAATGGTTTGAGCGCCAAGGTCCAGATCTAATCATGTCATTTCCAGTAGGTTACCCTGACTTAATTCTGGGTAGGAAATTTAGTATTCCACATATAGATAATAAGAATCTAGACATTGTTGTCCCATCTGGTTCAAATTCAGGTGAGACAATAGTAATTCCAAAAAGGGGCATCCCCGATCAGAGGACAGGTTTCAGAGGCGATGTCGTTGTACTTCTCAAATTATACGTTCCTACTAAAATAAGTAAATCTGAAAAGAAAGCTATAGATGAAATTCGTGACAAATTATCACTGGATGAATCATCTGTTGTAGATGCGTTAATCGATGATACTAATGAGAGGAGAAGGAATAATTGATTATTCATTCCTCTTCATTAGTCAATTCAAGTCCTTGTGCAGGTTGTGCTGCAACAGGCTTATTATTTTGCAAACCAGAGATGTGAATGTTGACAATGCTTTCGAAGGAATTCAAATCTACTTGTACAAAAGTTCTACTTTTCGATCCAAGTTGATCCAAAAACAACTCGTTATCTAGGAACAGCAATTTTGGTTTTACGGAAATTATTGCTTGTTCTTTACCTTTTGCAGTATCAAATTTCACAGCAGCATTTTCCCATTTTTCTCCCTTGACATTGATACCAAGCATTATTGGAGTTCCACCCTTGTTAGATAACCTTGAATCTAAAACCCAGCAAGCTAGATCCATGTCCTCAGTTTGATAACTAATCTCAGGAGGACCCCAATTCTCTAAAATTATTTCCCACTCAATATTCGCTAGTGCTTTCAATGATATTTTCAAATCTTGCTTTGCTTCTACTAATTCATCTTCAGAGATGATTTTTCTTAGTCTTTTTAGTCTCTCCAAGTTGAACAGGAACTCATTCTTCCTAGCCAAATCTATTCTCATTGAGATTAGGATATATAGCAGAGGTAGGAGAAAGAGAGGTCCCATTGACCATAATAGTATGTTATCCCAATACAATAATTCTTCACTTGGTCCCAAGAAATCACTGTTGTTTGTAACATTTGCAACCCAATCAATTTTGAGATCATACGTTATCACACTTTGAGTTGTATCTCCATAACTCCAGTTATAGTCACTTCCTAGTAATATCAAATTGGTTAATTTGATGTGGTGTGTACCAGATTCAAGGTCAATACTTTGTGATTTCCAAGTAGTTCCTATTGTGGAATGGTATGTTGTGATATTTCCCTCTGTTCCAACAGAAAATATTTCGAGAAGCACTGCATTTTCTTCACTTGAGCGTGCATTTATTTGTGCAATGAATGTATCACCTTCATTTCCAGGAATTGCTAATTCCCACACATCAGACTCGTCAAATAATGCCATTGGCAAATAACCTCTAATCGAAGTACCCATGTTTGCATTTTGATAATCTCCGCAAGATTGACCTTCCACTCCACAATGTTCTACATTTGAGGAAGCGTCTCCACCATTAATTTCTGAATAGTTATTCATTTTCTGGTTAGTAACAATCCACGTGCTCACATCTTGGGACGATATTTTTATTTCAATCATACTGGTGTTTTCAGGGGGGTAATATATCAGTTCTGCATGATGCAGGTTGTAAATATCTGTTTCTCCAAATGTTGAATTAATATTACCGCAATCCCACACTAATCCAGTTTCGTCGTGGCAAGATATTAGCAGTGTGTGAGGTGTAGTGGAATGCGAATTCAAATTGTAAATTACATGTGGGCTATCTACAGATGTATTGATTGCATTATGTTCTCCGTCATCTGAATATGCTACACTGTAATGGGTAAATGGTTCAAGTTGAACCGGCATTATGGGCGTGAATATACCTGCATCCGCCATATAAGTAGCAATATGTCCATCACCCACCCATCCCCGAAATACTTCAAATTCAATTAAGGTGACACTTATTGAGTAATCCCCAGATGTAGACAAAGAATTCAAGTTTAACCAATGTTCATTACTATCTGAACTGCTAGCACCATACATTTTACAAATCGATATTTGTGCAGGTGTATCAGCTTTAGTAGAATTATCGATTTCAATTAGGGCAGAAGTATTTCTAGTCCATAATTCAATTTCCATCGGAACATCACTATTCTCAATACATATTCGAATCATTCCAATATTTCCATCCTCATTGTTTTCTATTTTGAGAACATCGCTGTCATCATGTTCCTCAAATGTACCATTCCATACTAGTTTGTCGCAACCCCAGTGTTCTGGTGGTAGTGCGTCTAAACCTATCATTGAAAATGACATTGTATAAGACATATTTAGTTGACATAAATCTGTAGTAAGCACAACATGTCCTTCTGTGCTCTCGGTAGGTATGGGGATTTCATCTAGTGCGTCATCACCTTCACCAGTTGCGGAAATAGTTGGTAAAATGACAACCATTATGTTGATTGCAATGAATATTGCAACTCCTCTCATGGCTGCCCGATAACGGCCTACCTTTCAAATCATTCAAAGCGGTGATTCAAATCCCCCCGTTATGGAAGAAGATATTCTGGGCACCATGGTCGCGGCTAGAGATGGTTTCGGTCGTGTTTTTGGATTGGGAAATCGTACAACACCTCTCGCCTTTACTCCTGCATTGATTACCACTTCAAGCGATGAGGAGATAAATGAAAAATTAGCCCCTTTCAAAGTAAATATTGATTCTAGTACTTTTCCAGCCACTCTTGAATTTACAGGTAGGTTTCCTCTAGCTATTCCATTTGAAGAGAATAGTCCTACCTGGTTTACAAGACTTCTAAATGTACTACCTCCTTCATTGGATGATGTAAATATGGGTGAATCTGGCCCAATTGGCCGAATATTACCACTGACATGGCAAAGGATCTTGTATGATTCGAAGCTAATTGAAGAACCATGCAACCCACAACTTGTGATCTTATTAGATGCAATTCAATTATCAAATCGCCCAACTGATTTCACCAAAGCAATATTCGAAATAAGAACTAGATACCCTGGTGCTCTACTTTGGTGCCCTGGTATTTCGGGGCCAGATAACCTTGCAGTTCTAACTTGGCTTGGAATCGACTTACATGATTTGGCAAGAAGTAGGCAATCAAATTCGTGCGGGATTATCCTGAGTAATTCGGGCCCAAGGAATTTTGATTTACAAATAGAACAAGAACCAACTATGGCATTACAACTTACTGAATGGGAAAGAGAAATTGCAACTGTCAGATCCGCAATATTGGATGGTAACTTGAGAGAACTTGTGGAAAAAAGAGCATTGAATAGTCCAAGGACAGTTGAGCATCTGAGAAATCATGATAAGTTAGTTTTTGAATCAGGGGAAGGACCATTTGACAGAAATGTAGTCTCAACTAGAATTTTGAGATGCAATTCATTAAATTCTCTAGAATCACCCTTAATTCGAGATTGGATGTCACAAATTTCAGATAAATACAACCCACCTCAATACTGCAGAGACATTCTAGTTCTATTGCCATGTTCAGAACGAAAGCCCTATCGCACTTCCAAAAGCCACCGCAAATATATTTCAGCATTGAAAACCCTCCCAATTAATCAAGTTATGGTGACTTCTCCATTGGGATTAGTGCCTCGTGAACTTGAAATGCAGTGGCCTGCAAGATATTATGACATACCAGTTACAGGAGATTGGAATTTGCTGGAACTCTCAAACATAAAACAAATGATAACAAAATTGGCAAACAAAATCGGATACAAACTAATAATCAATCATACTGATTTAGATTTGGATGACCTTGATGTTTCTGCAAAAATCATCAATAGTCGTTTTGAGGATGAGCATTTGACATCAACAGCATCTTTGGATAAATTGGCGGACATAGCAAAATCTGCGGTGGAAGAACATAATCTCAAGCCTGTAAGACAAAAAGAGCAAGTCATGGAGGAATTTAGATGCATCTCTCGATGGTTATTTGATTCAGATTCGTGGCTCCAGAATATGGTATTATCTGGTAGACCTCCTAATTGGATTCTTAGATTAGATGGAGAGCAAATTGCAATTTGGAATACCAAATCGGCTAGGTTTTCATTTACAAAATATGCAATTTCTAAATTTGGTGATGAATTAGGGTTGCCAAAGGTAGAAATTGAGTTGAAATCTAAATGGAAAGGCGATATATTCACTTCAATGGTGAAAAGTTTTGATTCTAATATCAGGTCAGGTGATACGCTTTTAGTGTATTTTGAGGGCAAATTGATCGGTTCTGCAATTAGTATTGTTCCTGCTTGGGAATGGAGTGGAAGCCCTGGAAAAGTGGCTAAGGCCCGCCATCGTATCTAATACTACATCCGAATGGGTGATAAATGGGAAGTATCTCGGCGAGCCGGACTAAGGTGTAAATATGTCACGAATGTATTCCGGGAAAAGAGGAAAAAGCGGTTCATCCAAACCGTTAACCTCTGATTTACCAAAGTGGTCAAACACTGATGCAAAATCTGTTGAAAAGCTAATCATTGATTTAGCAGCAGATGGGCACACCTCAGCTGAAATCGGCCTTATTTTAAGGGACCAACATGCTGTGTTGGACGTAAGAAAGGTATGCGGTATGCGCATTGGTCAAGTTTTGAGTAAAAATGGAACTGTGGCAGAAGTTCCACAAGATTTGATGAACTTAATGAGAAAAGTCATTGGATTACTCACCCACTTAGAAACAAATAGAAAGGATTTACACAATTCAAGACAGTTGGGATTAATTGAATCAAAAATTAGAAAACTTTCTAGATATTACATTGATGAAGGGTTACTAGAATCTGATTGGAAATATTCGAGAGATACTGTAAGATTAATGGTTGCTTAATTTCCATTAATTTGATAGTTGGATTGATGAAGTTGAACTCTCTAGGATGTTCGGGTAGGAATGTCAGATATATTTGACCTCGAAATATTTTCAACAATTTCTGAAGAATTAACTGAATTGTCAAATTATATTAAAGAGAATCCACATTTAACTGTAGAACTACATAGTTCTCCTTCTGTCTCGGGAATCATTGGTTTGGCATTTATTGAATCAGCATTAATTGAATTAGGTTACAAATATCATCGCTCATTCAGTAATTTAGATGACTTTGACGAGAATGTTCTGACAATCAATGCTGGAAAAATGAAAAAAAGTTTTGCACCAATTAATGTCAATTTACATATGGGTCATAAGAACAATGAAAGAAATGGGGTATTGGATACAATAGCACAAATAGGAGCTTTTGCATTACATTTACACCCTTCAGGTAAAACAAAAGAATTAGAGCCATGGTTAATTTCAGGTAGTTGGCTAAGATCTACACTCGACATAGTATACAATCCAATATACACTCTTATCAGAGATTATCTCCGAAGTGGAGGAACAATTACAGTAGTATGTATTCCAGAAGTTAGTGAGATTGATAGTTTATCGGTATCGGGGATGGATCTAGAACTATTGTCCGAAGCAAAGAAAACATGGCAAGATTTAGATTCAAAAGCAAAATCAGAATTGATGAGTACTTTGGCTAAACCTTTATTGTCAAAGGGTTCATTGTCTGTGCAGAGAATTGAGGAATTATGTTGGCATAGGATTCTAGCAAATGATTGGTCATTGGATTTAGCCTCGCAATGCTCAATCGCAACCAGAGAACTCTCAAGTAGTGACAATTTAAAACTCACAGCAAGTAGAATGTTGGACGAATTGATATCAAAAGGAAACTTACAGATTTAATCAACAATTTTTAGAACTGCCCCACATCCACCACAAGGTAATTTAAGTGGTCTTTCTTCAGATGCTACTGGATTTTTTGAACCACATTTGGGACATCCTACAGTTGGAATATCTTTCATTTTACCACTCAAATCCCGTCTTGACTTATTTTTTGTTTGACTGTCAGCACCATTCATTTCAACTTTTTTTCTTTTTCGGACTTTGGGGACATCTTCATCCAACTCGTCATCATCTAACCTTTTAGGAAGTAACAGTGATGTCACAATCCAAATCACTCCTGATGATATGGCAATCCCTACTACGAAAATAAAGGGCATTGCTAAGAAATATGCAACAAATTCAATTAATCCACAAATTACCACTTCTATAATTAGCGGTATTTTATTCTTAGATTTAACCAATATTGCTGAAAGTATTAGTGAACAAAGTAAGATGAACGCACAAATTAGGAAAATAATCAAAGGTGATTCAATCGGTGTGTCAGATTGAACGAATGATATTCTGAAGATATCCTCATCATCAAAATCTGTTGTTGCCGTGAGTGATTCTTGTAATATTAATCTAGTGTGTGTGGCACCTATACCCTCTTCTGTAACACTCGCTAAACCAGAAATCATTGATGTTGTGAGTTTAACATCTATTCGTGCAGTATTCCAAATAACCTTTGAAGAGTCTACTTGTGGTCTGATGAAACTCTCTACCAATATATGTGATTTCCCAGTGGTACCTGTTTCTAAAGTTGTGATAAGTAATTGAATAGGTGTGTTAGATACTGTATCATCACCATTTAATTCAAGGTCAATGTCAATTCTTTCAAAATTGGCTCTGTCGTTACCGAGTAATCGATTTGGTTCTAATCCCAAACCATAATGCAAAAAAGTTGTCAAATCATCTGACTTAAGTTGTTCAACAAAGTTCTGAACTTCAGCGGAATCTACTTTTTTATTTTTGTAATATTCATTCGGCCCAGGATTAAGTTCTCTTAGCCAAGATGATGAATTTAATTGATTGTTTCCCATATTATCTATTCCCCACCTTAGCCAAAATGAAACCTGGTCACTAATTTCTAGCGTAATTGTTCTCTTTATCTCATCAGAGTCCAATTCTAATTCAATACTGGCATCTAGTTGGTTATCACCATATCTTACTGGTTCAGTTAAAGGATAAAATGTAGTGCCTGAATCATCGCCCTCTGTGAACTTTATTTCAAATGTTTTTTGTGCCTGTATTGGCACCCCATTCTCTTGAATTACTATTGATATGTTTCCAATATAATTTCCATCAGTGAGGTCAGAATTTGCATTCCAGGTCCAGGTTAACTTTACATCTTGACCATCCTGTTCTACTACTGGCATGTTATTGATTTGTATTCCACCTGCTTCAAAAGTAAAGTCAGATTCTGTTTGTAGTTGTAATCCGAACCCCGAGATTAACACTACAGGGAAATGAACATTGTGACCTTCAACTATTGGATCAAGCATGTTTATTGACATTATTGGTAGGTTTGCAGAGATATGTCCCCGGTGTTCTGTTGTTCCCCATATAAATTCTGTAGACGCCTCATTTCCAGGTACTACAAATACTAATGATTGTACATAAAAAGTTACAGATATTTGGTCATTAGAAGATATCGAGTCAGATGTCACCGGAATTTGAATTTGAATTTCACCTTCACCTTCAGGAACGTAAAGTTGGGGAGACTCAGTAAATTCGATAAATGTTGAATCGCCAATCTTTAATTCAACAGATGCATTTAACTGAACTCCAGCAGCGTTATTTACGACATATGGTATGCTAAATGACCATGTTGAATCAGGATATGTACCACCAAAATTCAAATTGGTTGACCATGACATGACTTCACTCTGTTCGGCAATAGAACTAGTTATTTCTTGTCTTTGTTCAGTACCCAAGATAGAATCGAATGGCGACATAGTAGCACTTGTTCCAACTCCAGCAAACATAAAATCGAATTCACTCGAATCACAGCATACGACTTCTGCAGAGGCAGTACCTACTGGTTGAATTCCAATGAAATTAGAGGGTAATGAGGTAATCAATAAACCCATGATTACAATTGTAAATAGACGTACTGAACTCTTCATCTTGCAACTTCCCACATAATAGAAGGATTTCAACTAGTAGGATGTAAGTTAAGGAGTATTGTTAGTTTTTACAATACTCTTTCAAGTACGTTACTGATTTCTTTTTCGAAAAGTGCAAACAAAGCCTGGGAAAAATCATCTTGTAGTTCATCGGGTAATAATGCAATTCCTAATTTTGCTGCAGAACGTGTTGCTTTAACTTCAGCATAAAGTGAACGTGCCTTTGCATTGAAATAATGGGTCACTGTTTCCTTTAATTCATCCTTTAATTCAGGTTTTGAATTTATCTTTTCTCTAATGTAATTTTTTAATTCATCCTTTACAAGATCTCTAACAGCTTCAATTACTAAATCCTCTGTGGATACCAATTCTTGCACTTGGTCTTTCATTGATCCAGTGAGTAAACGTTCTATTGCCATAACACGATGAGAAGGCATTTGCGTTTGAAACTTACTATTGAATTACCTAATGCGGGAACTGTAATTATTGGGTAAATTCATAATGCTGTCCACACTGCGTCTGCTTGGTGTGGACATGAAAGTATCAGATTTAATTCTCACAGATGAGCATGACACAGTATCTTTGAATGATTCGTTGAAGGATGCTACAAAGAAATTATTGGCATTACCAAGAGGTGTTTTGATAGTGCTGGCTGAAGAAAATTCCCCTAAAGGTGTGATATCGGATGCACATATTTTGCAGGCAGTGGCAGATGGAATGGATTGTGGCACAGAAACTTGTTCATCACACATGGATACAGATATAATGCATGTTAATTTAGATGATGAGATAAATTCACTTGTGGATCAAATGACTAAGAGGAGACCTAATGCAGTTGTTGCAGTAGATGAAAGTGGGACTTTTGTGGGCTACTTTAGTCCAAATGATTATCGCGAGGCTCTTGCGAGAAACACTTAACTGTGTAGGAATACAAGTTTTTTGCTATTACTAGAGTTCTGTTCTATTTTTGCATATCCTATTCTTTCGAGTTGTACAATAGTTCCGGGTGGATAATCAAAGGATTCGATATAACCCTTGGTTATAACTAAATCATCGCCTTCAACTGTTAATAATTCTGCAGGCACACATTCTTCTTTTGTCGCAGGAAGCCAGTGTATTATCGGTAACCTACCAACCAGTTCAAATGTATCTATTGTTGCATATTCTCCTTCTAAAACAATGTTTGCAAATTCTTTAAGTCTTAATTCTGAATTTCCAGATAAGTCTTCAGATTCGATAAATATCGGTGTTGAGTTATCTTCCCATTTCAGGGCATGTATCCGTTCTCCCATTTGTGGGAATTCAGGGTGAACCGCGGATTTTATGCTTTGCACTCGATATTTTTCATTATCACTGGATAAAGTTATAGTTGTTGGATTACGAATAAATGACAATCTAGGGGATTCCGAATCAATAATGGATGTATTGTGTGAAAATAGTGTGGCTAATGAAGCAGAAATATCCTTCTGTGTAAGCCCTAACTCGATCCAAAATCCTCTAAGAGCTTCCGCATTTAACCCTCTCCTTTGGAATGATTTTATCGTTGGTAATCGTGGATCATCCCAATCATCATATGCTCCTTCTTCAATTTTCACACGTATTCCTGAAGTAGAAAACCCACCGAATTCGTGTATTTTCACTCTGCCCCAATATATTGTTTCAGGATACTGCCAATCAAAATGTTCGTACAGTAGAACCTGCTTTCTTGTACTATCCATCAAATCTTTTCCTCGTATGATATGTGTCACACCTTCGAGATGATCATCTATTCCACTTTGAAAATCTAATAGGGGCCAAACGATGTACTTGGAACCAACTCCTTTTCTTGGATGTGGTTTTGAATGTGTATCTTGTAATCTTAAAGCCGGCCAATCTCTTAGTGCTGGATTTTTCAATTGCATATCTGTTTTAATTCGAACTACAGCCTCACCTGGATTAAATTCTCCATTCAGCATATTTCTCCATAGTTCTAAATTCTCCTCAACATTCCTTTCACGACACGGAGAATCTGTTTTTGAAATTCTATATTCTCGAAATTCTTCTGCAGATAGTGTACAGACATAGGCTCCACCTTTTCGAATCAACTTTTCTGCAAACTCATAGTATGTTTGCATTCTATCTGATACAATTATTACTTTAGTTGGCTTAATGCCAGCAATCCATTCAACTTCTTTTTCAATCTGCTCATAAGCCCATGGTAATGGAGGTTTAATGGACGTGTCTGTATCATCAAACCTTAAAATAAAATCACCCTCATAGCGTTTAGCATATTCTGAATTAATTACAATGCCACGACTATGTCCGAAAGTCAAGGGCCCGTTTGGATTGGGTGCAAATCTGAGTATGACTTTATCTCCAACATTTGGTAATTCTGGTAACCCTACCCTCCTAGTTTTCTTTTCATTTTCTAACAGTTCAGGTGCATCTGATTCAAGAAGTTGTTTGACTTTCTCAAGACCTTCATCTATAGCGATTTTGTTTGCCTTTTTGACAGCATCTCCTACTATTGGAATTAAATCCTTAGCATGTGCCTTGAGTTCAGATTTATGACCCATTAACCTTCCAATTACTGATCCCGATTTCCCCCTTCCCTCATATTGTAGAGCATTTTGTAGGGCGAGCATACTTATGAAATCAAGAGTCTCATTATCCGGCTTCCATGTCATCTTATCAGTTAACCGAAAGGGAAGGGGTTATTCAAATCAACCAATGGTTGTAGGTCTAAACTGTGTGTTTTAGAACTCAGAAAGCGACGTTTGTCCTGAGAATAACTCCCAATCTTTTGGTTTTTTCCTTAGTGGAACAGGAGTTTTATGGTACGTAGACCAGGCATCTTTTACGCTTTTCCAACCCCACCTAAGGCAGTAATGGGGCTCATCACCCTTCACTAAGATATGCAGGATATTTCTTGTTTTTGAATCAGATGGATATCCGGAACCTAGTTCTAATCCAGTTTCCATGCATAATTTCTTTATTTTCAAATCTCTAGTGACTTTTGCAATGATGCTAGCGGCCCCAACAGCGGGATATTTTTCATCAGCCTTATGTTTGCTGATTATACTCCAACCCTCCCACGGCCATCCCGGTAATCTGGCAACAATGTCTCTCCCAAACCTATCTTCTTTTACATCAGCAGCATCTACTTGAATTTGAACAATAGTTCCTTCTAACTGCTTTCTTCTTGAAAGTCTATTTTTGATGTCTATTATTAAATCTGCAAAACCATTTATCTCAACTTGGTTTAACGACCCATTTTGCATTCCATAATCTATTTCTTCGGGTTCTATGCTACTGGTGCATAGCAGCCAACCATGTTCCTTTTCATGGTGCTCTAATGATGTCAGGATTTCTAGTCTTCTTTTTTCACTTAATTTTTTTGAATCCTTCACTCCTTCATCAATTAATACTTCTATGTCTGTTTTTGGTATGACTGCGGCACCTAGTGTAAGTGGCCCCAGTAAGGGCCCCCTACCTGCTTCATCTAAACCTATAATCAGCATTTTCACAAATCCAAATCGTCATCAATATCATTTACTATTTCATCTTCTGTTGAAAGAAGTCCTCTCGGATCAACTCTTTTTGTCATTGTAGAAACATTCTCACCGATTTCCAGTAACTGATTTGATGAATGTATTTCATTATTATCATCTAGTAGATCTTTTGATATTTTATCTAATTCTTTTTCTGAGTTGAGTTGATCAAAATCATCTATGACTTTGCTTGCACCCTTTAATGCCTCAGGATTTTCAATTCGTGTACTTTTCTTATTTTTTGTAAATCTCCCCATAAATGTACTACGATCTATCGAAGGTGAATTTTGCTTTTTACCTACAGAGTCTTTGCTTCGCGGTAAGAATTTCCCCATCCAATCTAGAGTACTAATTCTTGATTCCGGGTTGTTTACATTCTTAATGATCCCGCTTGTCCGACGTTGTCTCACAACTATCGCCCAATATATTGCAATAGTTGAAATTAAAATTCCTATAAGTGTGTATCCATATTTATTGAACAAAAACCTTGTATCCTCTCCCAGATTTTCTAGATTAATTATTCCTGTTTCGTTTTTAGTCCCTATTCCTGTAAAATCAACATCAGTTTTGTTTATCCAATGAAACTCTGAATCGCCTAAACTTTGAATGTCAATTTCAGTCCAAGCCACACCATCTTCAGTTTGGCCACTTGGAATTTCCATCCACATGGTAATTGTGATATTTTGGTGATTAGGAATATCTCTAAGAATAAAGTTGCGTATCATATTTGATTCATAGTCCCATTCTGAATCAACAGGAGGTACGAGCCCACATCCACCGTAATGGCTAGTAGTCATAGATACACTCAGGCCATCAAATCCATTTCCATGGTTGACTAATAAATATGAAATAGTTAGGTTATTATTTTCAATTATTACATTTTTTGATTCAACACTCCAATTCATTGTTGCTTTTACACTTGCATTTATTGTGAAAATCACAAGAGGTGAATCACTATCTGCAAATGAAAATCGAAGGGTTACATTTCCATTGGTGTAAGCTTGTACTCCCTCTTTTACAGTCACCATAATTGTGGAAAATGGAGTATTTTGATTTGGAGGTAAATCCACTTCGCTGTCGCTCAGTGTTATTTCTAACCAGTCGGGTACAGGTTGTAAAGAGAGAGTATAATTATCATCATAATTACCTGTATTGATACCACTGATTTGTCCAATACATGTTTCACCAGGGATTAGATTGTTGCAATTCATATCAGTTAGTGTGGCATCCCCCCCTCTATAATGGACAATGTCGACATGTT
>CAYSJV010000007.1:3255-34701 GCA_964431435.1 uncultured Candidatus Poseidoniales archaeon | reverse complement strand
ACCACCGCCACCAGGTATGGATGCACCTCCACCGCCACCAGGCATGTATGCTGCTCCTCCACCGCCACCAGGCATGGATGCTCCTCCACCGGCTCCACCGGGCATGGACTTACCTCCTGCTCCACCGGGCATGGATGCTCCTCCACCGGCTCCGCCGGCCATGGATTTACCTCCTGCTCCACCAGACATGGATGCACCTCCACCGCCACCAGGCATGGATGATGCACCACCAAACATGGACGCATTACTTGCTCCAACCGATGTCAGCCAGGATGAAGCTATATCTGAAGATGACAGTGCTCCTGTTGATTTAGGTGCCCTGTCACTTTCAGGCGACAATCTAGGAAGTGCACTAGATAACATCCAAGACGAAGTTGAAGATGATGATCCTCTTGCAGCAATGAGCGAAGATCTACTACTGGGTGGAACAGAAGAAAGTGTTTCTGAAAATTCTGAAAATCTAATAGATGTTCCTACTTTGGCTCCAGCAGAAGCTGCTGCCCACCAACCAGAGGGTGCGATTGCAGGTGCAAAAATAAGAAATCCAGAAGATGTTGATGAAATAGATGGAGATAAATTACTAGGAAGTTTACACGAGATTGAGAAATCAAAACTCACTGCTGATGGAGATGTTGTAAACCAATCAATCAAGGGAGTTTTAGAAATAGAAAACCCAAGTAAGTCGGACAGATTATGGGATATTGACATTTTATTATCAAGTACAAACTCAACCAGTGTTGAAGATGAACATATTGTAGTTCAGGAGTTAGAAGCAGGAAAGAATTTCAGTCAAAAGTACACTGCTGAAGGTCCAAGAATGCTAGTCATGCGTGAAAGAATTGACACTAACCCTGAAAACTCTGCACAAAGAAGTTCATCAGTAGTACAAGATGTAGAAGGTAATGCAGTTTTGGAAATAGAAGTAGAAAATGTTTCAGGAGGAACATTGACTGATGTCACTGTAACTAGAAATATGCCTACTGAATTTAGCATGGCTGAAAAAGCTGCTTCATCTGAAGATTCTGATGAGAATGCTAATAATTCTGAAAATACAACAAATGCTGATACTGGTGAAGATTATTCGATTAAACGCAAAAAGTTGACATGGAAAGTTGGTGATTTAGAAATTGGTGAAACAAGAGTTCTATCTCTTGACATGTCCCTTAGCATCAAATCATCAAAGCCAGTTAAGGCCGGTATTGCAAAAGTAAGTTACAAAGCAAATTCAACATTATCATCTATGCATTTTGAACAATTAGACGCATATTGCCGAGGTTTTAGTTACATGGCAGTTGATGAAGACGAAAGACCTGATAATTGGAAATGTGTTGCCGTTTTCGAAAATAGATCAAGTTTTGTTGTTGACTTAGTGAAATTGCATGTAAAAATGACAGGCGCAGATAATTTACTATTCGATATCAATGATGTACCCGAGGATGTCTCACCAGGTGGTAGATGGAGTAGTGATGTTGAGATAGTTGAAGCCAATGAGAGACCAGACTTCACAAATGAATTAGGTTATACTGTACTTCCAAGGTGTGTTCAAACTACTGAAGGTAGCATAGAGTTAGAACAAAGTACACTTGAGGTATTAGATGCAAAGATGTCAAAAACATACAGCACTGATATTTTGAGATCGTACAGAGAGCAAAATGTGACTGCCGAAATCAGATTAAAGAATACAGGTTCTGCAACAATAAACCTCGTCAGAATTACAGATGATATTCCAGGTCTATTTAGTAGCCCTGACATATCTAGTATTGCTGTTAAAATTGATGGTGAGCAATTGGAAAATGAACAAGTCAGAGCAGATGTAGAGGGCGGAATTACACTTGAAAACAAGAGATTGAGTCCAGATGGAGAAGGATATACTCTGAAAATACAAGTAGGGAATAAAGCCCCAATAGGACTTGAACCAAAACAAGAGTTAGTTCTTACTTACAACTTAGTTTCCCCAGACCCGAGCCCTGAAAATACTAATGTTGCTGCACCTTCGAATTGCGAATTTATATCCGAAAAAGCCGGACCTGTATGTATGAGAGATGTTTCTTCCGCGCCAACTCTGAGGGTAAGCCATAAAAGAAGAAAATTCAATGCTGGTAAGACACTAATTCCAACAGGTGGAACTGGAAACTACGAAGTAATGATTATGTTCGAAAATAGATCTGATACTGCGCTAAAGGACATATATCTGAATGATTTCCTACCAGAATCTTTCCAACTTAAGGAACATAGAGTCGAAGGAGAAGAAAAAGATAATGGTAAAATCAAAATGACCACTAAAAAAGAGGATAGTGGGTTGTCTATAGAATGGCATATACCTGTAATCAACAAGGAACAGAAGTTAGAATTATACTGTGTGGTAAAAGCAGAAGGTGAATTTAAAATTTCTGAATTACAATCATTCAAAGGTGCCAGATTTGGTGATGAGGTTGATGAAGATTTACCACCCCTTCCACCTGTCGAGGAACTTGAAGAAGAGGCTCCTGCCGAAGAAGAAGCTCCTGCCGAAGAAGAAGCTCCTGCCGAAGAAGAAGTTCCTGCCGAAGAAGAGGCTCCTGCCGAAGAACAAGCTCCTGCCGAAGAAGAGGTCCCTGCCGAAGAAAGCATGAACTCCATGGCAGATATAGTTGCAGATATTCGTGCGGAAGTTGAAGCTGAAGAGGGTACATCTTCGGATAATTCAGAAAATGATGATTCAGCTTTGATCGAAGATGCCTTGGCAATGGCAACTGGTACAACTGAAGTTGCAACCGATAATGAATCTGAGATCAAGTGTCCGGTTTGTGAAGCAACAGTAGCCAATGGTGCATCTAATTGTTCCATATGCTCATATACATTTTAGACGACTAGAACAATGGTTCCCATGGAGGGAAGGGTTGGTTAGATAAATCGCCTTCGACTACAACTATTACTGGCACAGGTACAGCGCATAATAGTTCAATAAGTGGTGTTGATGTTTTTGGCTTACCTATTGATTCCCTGCAGTCAGCAATTAACCAACTACCTTTAGAAAATTTGCTAGCCCAATCACGCAATTCTGCTTCATTACCAATGGGTGGAACTCCTTCGCGGTTACAAATCATACTTTCACATTCGAGAGTTATGTCTTTATCATTTGCCCCCCAATACCATATTTTTGGATTATTTGGAAGTTTGGAGATTAATTTTTCAAGATTAGAAATTAAGACTGTGCATGGTCTTCCAACCATTGGCATTGGTTGGCCAGTCATCCATTTACCACCGTCTCTGCCAGACTGCATACTACCATTGAGAAGGTTCTAGTTTATGAGTTTCATCATCCTAAAGGTCGTTGAAATTTGTCGATGAAAGCAATTTTGACCGCAAGTATTGACTTTGATGTCTGACAAGGCGTGTCATGGCAGATGGTCAGAATGGGTCAGCACCCCCGGTGGGAGGCGGACAAATGATGATGATGTTACTTATGCTACTCATGATGACTATGCTAATTATGAATCCAAGTATTAGGAATGGGTTAAAAGATTATGCAGACCCAGTATTAACTCCAATTGTACCTGCAAATTCATTTATTCTTACTGTATTCATATTTGGAACAATAAGCATGGCACTAAACACAGTCTTACGATCATTTTTCATGGACCCCATCGCTCAAGCACATCTTGCACATAGACAAAGAGAAATAAATAAAATGATGCAGGATGCAAGAGTCGATAGAGATCAAGTTGCAATGGATACTGCTATGAAACTTAGGGAGCGTATGTTACCAGAACAAATGCAATTACAAATGGGCGTTTTCAAACCAATGATGTTTACAATGGTATTCATCATCGCACTTTTTGCATGGCTAGCTTCTTTTGCAGAAACATTCCGAGTCGAATATGTAAGTTTGCCTTGGACTGAGAACTGGAATTTATTAGAAGATAAATTTCTATTTTTTCCTGCCTGGATCTGTGCATACATTACGATGTCTGCACCACTGGGAAGAGTCATAGATAGGCACATTAAATTAGTCAAGTATAAGTCACACCCAGTAGTTGTTGCGGGAGAATTAATTCCAGAACCATATGCAGAAGAGCTAAAAATAGAGCAAAAAAATAAGTCAAAAAGAAATTCAAAAGCACATAGTAAAAGAAAGAGTATACGGGAAAATAAAGTTGTTGAAAAAACTGCTGAAAAAATCAAATTTGAAGGCATAAGTTGCCCGACTTGTATGTCAACAGAAATCGAACGTGCAAGTAAAGGCATGTTTAGGTGTGTATTATGCAGAGAAATGTGGCGTAAATGAGGATTACTTGTGGTATTGGTTACAATTAGTGGACATCCAGGGAGTGGCACGAGCACACTAGTTGAGTTGTTGGAAAAAACCAAGGGTTGGACTAGCATAAACGGTGGAGAAATATTCAGAAATATTGCTAAGAAGAGAGGGATGACGTTGAAGGCTTTCGGAGAATTGTGCGAAGAAGATCCCGTGGTTGATAAGGAGCTTGACCAAGAGTTAATCAAAAAAATATGTGAAAAAAATGGTCCAGATATTGTAGAAAGTAGATTAGCAGGTCATTGGGCCCAATCAAAGAATATCGATTGCCACAAAATATGGTTAGATGTAGATGCTCAAGAACGTGCTAAACGTGCTTCACAAAGAGAAGGTACTGAATGGACTGAACAACTACAAAAAAACAATGAGAGGGAAGCAGTAGATGGAAAACGATTCCTTGATTTTTATAATATAGACATCAATGACATGAAACCATATTCCATAGTAATAAATTCTACAAATATGAATGCCGATGAAGTTCTAAATACTGTACTATCAAAGATAAATGAAAAATAGGGAAGTGAGATTGTGGTTAAAGAGATAACAGTGCATGATTCTAAAATAATTACAAATTATGAGGATAACAATATTTCGGAACCTGATTTTTCATGTGGGTTCATTCTCTTAGACAAACCTCATGGCCCAACTAGTCATCAAGTTACGGCATGGGTTCGTGAATCTCTTGGATTGAAAAGATTAGGGCATGGAGGCACACTTGATCCATTTGCTACTGGTGTTCTCCCACTGATGTTTGGCAAAGCAGTTAGGCTTACAGGAATGATACTTGAACACAACAAAGAATATATCGCATTATTCAGATTTTCAAGCGAAATTGAAGAAGATGAACTAAAATCATGTCTAAAAAGATTAAGTGGGAAGATATTCAATACACCACCTGAAATTTCAGCTGTAAAAGTACAAGTTCGAACGAGAAAAATATTGGATGTTGAATTACTAGAAATTGAAAATAAAATGGCACTAGTGAGAATTCATTGTGAAGCTGGTACATATATTCGAACCTATGCAAAAGACATTGGTTTGATAATGGGTAAAAAGTGTGAATTAATTGAATTAAGAAGAACAAGGAGTGGGATATTTTCTGAAGATACATGTGTCACATTATCCCAATTGGCTGATGCCGTTTGGAAATGGAAAAAACTCTCTGATCCAAAAGCATTGATGAAAATACTTTACCCACTAAACAAATTAGTTAGTGAAATACCTCAAGTAGTGATTGCAGCAGGTGCTATATCTGCAATTGCACATGGTGCTCCACTTATGCGTCCTGGGATAATCTCTATGTCACAGCACATCAAAAAAGGCGAAAGGGTGACTCTAGTAAAATCAAATGGTGAAATTATTGCAATTGCCAATTCAGAAGTTAGTGCAACTGAAATATTGGAAATGGAAAATGGGATAGTAGCCCAACCTGGCATAGTATTTGCATTGGCAGAGGATTACCCCCCTCAATGGAAAAAGAAGCAAATAGAATCAAAAGATTAAGCTTCTTCAAATTCCTCATAAATCCATTCATCTGTTACTAGACGTATTTTCAACATACTCATCACACACACCCCTATTCTGAGTAATCAATTTCAATTTCCACCCCTTTTTATCAATTATGTATGATTTGAGGATTATACGCCACCCCATGTGCCCTGATTTTCAGTTCCGTTGGCTATTTTATGCACGTCTAATCTTCTTTGGACCAATCATCAATAATCCAATTAATCCACCTACAATAAGCACAGAAATCAAAGTTATGTGGATTTGAGTTAATTGGAAATCATCATCTACTGAAACACTCACATCAAGATTATTGTCAGCCTTTAAAACATCAATAACTTTTGAATAATTATTATTATCTTCAGATATTTCTTGTATTGTTCTTGTGTAATCAACAACTACTACTAACTCCATGCCACTATCCAGAGATGTCGAGTCTACTTGCTTCACACAAACAACTGTTTCATATTTATCTGGCGCTATCACAGGGATATCCAATGTATCAGTCACTGCATCGTTAACGAAGCACCTAACTGTGACTAACTCTGCAGACACACCTCCTGAATTACCAATGGTTACTGAAATACTAACTACATCACCCACATTTATTGTTCCATCCGCTGTACTTTCTTCAACTGATTCAACAAATAAATCAGGCATCTGTTGAGCTACCACAGTTATAGTATGTGAATAAGGTATACTTACGCCATCACTGATTGTTATTTCTACAGAATAAGTTCCAGATTGGATCGGATTTATTGACAATGTTGCACTATGATTATATTCCTGAGTATCCATACCACTAATATCAATATTTACCCAACTGTGACTCACACTTATGCTCAAATCGCCCCCACTAGTGTCTACATCCGATATGGTAAATTCAAATTCACGTAATTCATCAACTTGGAGCCATACTTCAGAAGGCAATGCTGTCCCTATAGGTGAATCTTCTAAAGCAAGCACCACTACAACGAAACTATCTTCCCACTCATTGCCAGATTCATCAGTTACTGTAATAGTTACAATATCACTACCAAAAGTATTGGGCTTAGGGTATATTTTCAAATATTCAGAATCTTGAACAACATTGAGAAAATCCTCCTCAGTTGTAGCACTAATAATCAACTCAGAAGTATAATCATCATTACATGTATCAAGGAATGGTATCAAAATACCCCCACTATCTTCAGAGAGTGAGGTCTCCCCGGTGAAATCTGAGATTTCGGTACAAACAGGATCATAATCCCATTCAATATGATATCCCCCTATGAGTGAAAGTGTACTAACTGCAACAACAGTTGTTTCAGCAGAACCATCTGAATCCCATTGGAATCTCACTCCCACTCCAACATCTATTTCTCCCGAAGAGAATTGAACAGAACCTGTTTCATCATATGGAAGAAGTTCTCCCACTGGAATTGTCACAGAAAATTGGCCGCTAGATACTAGGTTGTGCTCATATACCAATTCATTATTCATACTAATCCTAAGCCAACTATTGTCATGGTCTAAACCAATTGTGGAACCTTGAACCTCACCTACAATATACAAACTAGGATCATTAATTCCAACCATCACATTTTCTAAACAACCTGAATCAATCACAATCTTTAGCTGATAAGCCTGGTAATTTTCAAGGACTGCGTCTGTAACTACAACCCAGTCCACTGAATTTTCCGATTTTGAATAAACATCACCCGTCCAATTTCCAGTTGTATGTACCCTACCCCATGTTTGTTCTGGAGGTAAATTTATTTCTTCACTTATCCAAACTCCTTCATTTGAAATATCAGTCTTTTCAAACCCGCAAGGGGTGATTGATATATTTTCAATAATACCATCGCTCATATCTATGGCCATTAAGGGTGAATTATGAATCATTGTTGTATTCAGTGCCTTGGATGTTTCAAAACCATAAGAAGGTGATTGCCAAGTAACCATCAACCCAAGAGCATCAACATTTAGCTGGCTGTCATCAGGCATGATTGATTGGTAGTTAAGATTGAATTCAGCACTATCAAAATCATCCCAATCCCAATCAGTTATCCCATCTAATGAATGTGTATAGTATGGTGCAGACATATGATTTGCTGGAGTTTGGGGGGTATTGAATACCTTGAATTGCTCAAATTGTCCGTCCCAATTAATTGAAAATTCTACTGTATCATCGGCAAGAGTATCGGGTATTTCGAATGCAATTACAACACTAACACTCACTAAGTCATATGAATCTAAACTCGAAGTATCAAAGTTTGATAGTTTTATATCTGGGCCTGATGAATATGTAATCCAACCATCAGGTAGACCCGTTGAATAATTACTATTTGTAGAACTTGAAATTGACCACAAAGTTGTAGTTTGGAAACTTTGTTCCCTTGAATGAGTGAAACTAACCATACTATCTTCTATCATAGGTGAAGTGTATTGTGCTGGATCATCGGTATAGCCGTCATTGGAACTCAGAGTCCACATAGAAGCATCATCAAATGAACCAGCATTGAAAATATCAACACTCTCAGTAGATATAACAGATTTTGCATTGACATTCATACCCAAGAGTGGCATCACAAGGAATGTAATTATCAGTACTGTTTTGAGAGATTCAAAACCAACCCTTTCCCCCATTATACTCCCCTCTTGATACTCGCCTTACTTGATTATGCTTGAAACCAGTGGTTAGTCGTTTAATTCGTAACTCATTAAGGGTTTGCCACTTGTGAGCAACGATTGTTTGATATATCCAATAAAATACGACGAAGCAGTACAATGGCTGTGGTGGTGTAGGGGTTAGCACGGTGGATTGTGGTTCCGCCAGCCCGGGTTCAATTCCCGGCCACGGCCCCATGTTAGTTTCCATCAAGGTGTGATTGGTCGATTTTATGCCCCATTCTGTTCACTTTCGTAGACATATAATCTACATTCTCCTTACTAACTCCAACTACAAGCGGTACCATATTTGAAACATGAATTTCGAGTTGTTTCAATTGCTTTACTTTGTCGGGGTTGTTAGTCAAAAGTTCAATACTATCAATGTCTAACGCACATAATATCTCAGAAGCAATTGCATAATTTCTTGCATCGCCCGGGTGCCCCAAAACCAAATTTGCATCAAGTGTATCCATCCCTTTATCCTGTAAATGATATGCACGAATCTTCTCATGTAAGCCTATTCCTCGACCTTCTTGCCTCAAATAAATAATACAACCCCAGCCCCGAACTTGTATGGCGTTCATAGCAGCATCTAATTGTGCACCACAATCACACCTCATACTACCGAATGCATCTCCAGTTAGGCACTCCGAATGTATCCGAACCAAAACAGGATCTGGGCCAGTCATACTACCAAGAGTAAGAGCTACATGCTCCAACCCAGTATTGGCTTCCTTGAATACTCTGATTCTAAATTCACCATTTTTAGTTGGTAAACGTGCATCAGAAGGAATTTCAAAATCCTCAACAACAGAAATATCACTTGATTTATCCATATTGATACTCATCCTATCACATTCCCACACTTGAGGTTTTTCATTTTTTAATAACCAAATATGTATACTCACCATTGTCCTCTTGAAAACTCAGTAATTCACACCCTAGTCTATCCACCAACTTTGGAATATCAATTTTCGTCTCAGGGTCGTCGGCTATCACTTCTAATACCTCTCCAACTAGCATCTTTTGGAGTTTCTTTCTTGTAAAAGAGACTGGCATTGGGCAATGATAACCTAATACATCTAATTTTTCAGAAATTTTAATTTCTCCATCAAAATCCATAGAAATCTTCCCACCAGTGATTGTGTAATCTCCAACATATTTCAAATTGTATAATCAAAAATAATACAATTCCGCACAGATATAGGGGCCATATTCAAACGGGTGGGCTTTCTGCAAGGAGTGATGAGAGATAATACAGACATGACTTGGGGTGAGGTTGGAAAACTGTCTCAAAAGTATCTTAGAATACCTATCATACTCATATTTGTCGAACTATTTTATCGATTTATAACTTGGCCAAGAGACACATTGGCATGGATTCAAGTCATTGAAGCACATATCTGGCACTGGGTAAATTTAACACTATTTGGAGAATCGAGTTCATCACTAGGAACATATAACGGATGGACTACAAAAGTAACTCTACACAATGTAAATTTTCCAGCTATTGACTCAAATGAGATTGTTCTTTATGTTTCAGATGAATGTGCAGGCATTCATGAAATATTATTTTTAGCGACATTGGTATATCTCACACCTGGTGTTGCAAGAAAAATGAAAATAAGGACAATTGGGTGGATGTCGGTTGCTGTTTTTGCATTGAATATGATCCGATTGTTTATGCTTTATCCAATTGCAGTATGGGGCTGTACTGATGTACCTCAATCCACTAATTGCCACTTACCAATGTGGGAGTTTCATCATTTTGTCCAAGAATGGGGGCATCTACTCATACTTGTCACTTTGTGGACTCTTTGGTTTTTCGCAATAGGGGGTGCTGCAAAGATCAATAACATAGACACAGAATCGACAACAAATTACAAAATTAGGCCACGCGAAAATATACATGCAATACATGTAATCTTCATAATGATTGCAATCAGTTTGTTATTGGTTGGGGCATCATCAGTATTGTATGATGAAGATGCAAGAATTGCAAAAGAACAAACTGAATTTTGTGAGACACTTACAACAAATGAGAGGTTACCTAGTTGTAATACTGCAGAAAATAACTGGGAACAAACCAAAGGAAAGGCAACATCATTAATTACAATCAGCCTTTTACTAGGTGGATATGGTTCAATAGAAATTATAGAATTGAAGCCTAATCAGGAAGAGGAATGACTTGCTAATTTACAAGTCAATGATTTTGATTCTGACGCATGGTTATTGATTGCAGGAATTACGTATTCTACCTTTGATGTATGTATCTCGATTAACGATTTTTCCTCATAAACAGTTATTTCACCAATAGATAAATCAGACAACGATATTTCTTTCCTAATAAATTCAATCAATGAGTAATTATTGTAACCGTCCGTCTTTCCTAAATTTATTTCTAATGGAACCATTCCAAACACATTTGCTTCATCGCCCCAATCAACTACTTTTTTTATGTTAAATGCCAAATTTTCTTCTGCAGAATCAGCCAATTCATAGTTCTCCACATCTAAGTTATATGTTGATACTAAGCGAGTCAGTAGTTGACGTTCATCCTTAGTAATTAATGACCATGCCGTACCTTTACTACCCATGCGCCCTGTCCGTCCAATTCTGTGTATGTAGCTTTCAAGATCATCAGGGAGGTCGTAATTTATCACAAGTGAGACACCTTCCACATGAAGTCCCCGAGATGCAACATCTGTTGCGGCAATGAGTTCAATAGAGCCCTCTTTGAATTGGTTCATAATGCGCTCTCGCTTATTTTGAGGCATGTCTCCATGAAGCCCTACAATCTTCAGCCCTCTCTTTTGTAAATTCTCAGCCAAAAGATCTACCATCCTTTTTGTATTACAAAAAATTAGAGTTTGCCCACCACCATCAATCTCACCTAGAATTCTGCTTATGGCCCAAAATTTATTTCTGCGTGAAATATTTGAATAATATTGTGATATATCTGGAATCTCCAATTCAGTACTATCTGTCATCACGTATTCTGGGGCATCCATAAACTCGTCAATACCATCTAATATCTCTTGAGGAAATGTTGCACTAAATAGCAAAGTTTGTTTTCGTTGAGTCATTCCAGAAATAACCCACAACACATCTGGGAAAAATCCCATATCTAGCATACGATCTGCTTCATCCAAAACTAATGTTTCAAGAGCCTCGATCTTTATTACACCTCTCTTACACAAATCAATTACTCTACCAGGAGTTCCCACTATGATTTCAGCTGAACTGACTGATTTTGATTGTGTTTCAATATTAACTCCACCATAGACTGTTACTATTGATAGTCCAGTATTTCCTTGTAACCACTTGATTTCTTCAGACACTTGTAGTGCCAACTCACGCGTAGGTGCCAAAACTAATGCTTGATGAATTGTACCAACTTTTGAAGATTCGATAAGTGGTATTGAAAATGCTGCAGTTTTACCTGAACCTGTTTTTGCTTGCGCAACTAAATCGCACCCGGATCTTGCAAGTGGAATAGATTCTGCTTGAATTTGAGTAAGGTATTTCCAATCATTTGAGGTAACTGCTTCCAGAACATTTGTTGGTAAATTAATTTGGCTAAATTCTATATTTGTGAACATTTAACTCAACTAACACTTCAACTGGTACGATTAATATTGTTCCATATCTCTTATTTCTTTCTGAAGTATGCCCATCCAATATTTTTTGCAATTCTTATAATTCATTTTCTTCATTTTTGGGCGTACACTTTCCATCATCCTTTGCCTGAAACCTAGTGATTTGCTCCTATTATGCTTGAAAATGTATGTATCCATGCTGTTTAACGTAACTATCCCCAGAGTGAGCATGCGTTCAAGAAATTCATTGATTGAATTCTCAACATCCGCCTGTTTTGAAAGTTCTGTTCTACTTTTGACATGACGTATGTATTCCAGATCATCAATCTCTCTTGCACTATTGACAAAACCTTCACCTTCTCCCAGTGAACCTTCTAAAATTTCAGTTATCAGTACCCAATCAGTCTTACTCGCCTTCATAACATCTGGCGTAACTCCATACCATAGTCTAAGAAATTGTCTCTCCTTTGTGCTTTCAGACATTTCGAGTTCCTCGATACCGGGGCCACCTGCCCTCCTTTCTTAACAATGCCGCTACTGGAAAAATGCCTACTGGACATCACTTGTATCTTCATCTATACCTTGCTCAGTAATTTTTGTGCCACTTTCTACCTTTTCGGGTGCATTTGATTCTGAACTCATTATTTCCTTATCTCTGTTGGGAATTGGTTCGGCCGGTGCCAAAAATTTGTTCTTTTCAAATTCATCACCTTCAAGTTGTAAATCCAGAATATATTCCTCAAGTAACAATTTAATCTCTGCATCTTTTTCAGTACTGAGTAATTCCCGTGAATAATCTCTTAATTCCACATCTAAAAGCAACTTTGGTAAAATCAAAACACATTTCTTCCTAACACTTGAATATTTACTCTTACACCCTTGGAAAACTAGAGACTTCAACCTAGTTGTAGCGTCAAGATTATGTAATCCTTTTAAGACATATTCTCTTACTTTTGGATCATCATCAAGCATGGACCTTTCTGCTAAAATAAGCCCTATTGTCGGATTGATTTCAGAAAGTGGTCTGATTGTTTTAGCGGCATTTCTTCTCACAACATCATCATCATCATCTAGGCACCACCCAATTAAATCCCACAATGTTGAATTACTCGACTTAATTAATCTAGATAGTAATGCACTAGCACTCCTCCTCAATTCTACTTTTTCCTCGCGAATTAGTGTATCAACATGTTCCATAACTACATTAGGCCATATACGAATCATATTCCTCAATCCATTCCATGCCTGATTTCTTCTTGCAAGGTGGTCGTGACGCAATTCAATATGCAATAGGGTATGACATGCTGAAGGAAATGTTGGTGCCATTTCTGATAATGTAAGACTGGCCCTTTTACGTACTATCGATGAATCATCATCGAGTAGTTCAGCCAAATAATCAATCAGACTATCTGAATCCTGCTCGGCGCAAATCGGCATAGATTGTAAAGCGGCAATCCGTATTTGATCATCCTCATCAACTAATGCGCTAATTAGTGTACGATGTACCTCACTTACATATGTCCCAATTAATCGAGATAATGCTTTTATTGCATCTACTCTATAAACAGTAGATTTGCCTCTCCATTCAACAACCAGATGGTTTATCTCACCGTTAGCAAGGTCTAGTATCTTATCTTTTGGAATTGCATCCCATGGGCCTTCTTCATAAGTCCTAGATTTACTGCTACTTCTCTCCATCCTCCCCGTTTCAATAGGCTTACCAGTAGTAGGATGAAGTGGTATATATTCACGAGTCATGGTTGCACCAGTGACTGGTCGGGAGGGGACAATTACTTTTCAATGATTCTAGTCGATACTTAATATCATAACTGACAACCAAATCAGAGGGTTGATTAGAAGTGACGCAAGCACTGAGGTTTATACTTTCGAATGGGTTATTACAGCCAGGTAATTTCAGTATACACGATAAAAAATTAATTGAGCGGCAAATGCTTATTGAATTTCGTAATCTTGGATTGAAAAATGTATCATTTAATCTAATAAAAAATTTAGTTAACCAAACTTCAAAACTAATCATTGATTCAAATTCAAAAAGCCATAATGATCTGACTGATTTGTTACTATTAGGTGTGAACAGAGTTGTTATTGATGAACGTGTAGGAGATTCCGAACTAGGTTTAGCACACGCATTAAGTGATAAAATATTAACAAAGTTCGTAATAGAAGCATCGAGTAAAAGAAACTCAAGTTATATTTTGGACAAAATAAAAAGATTGCGTGATTTGACAAATTTAATACCTAAACCAGTATTATTGGTAACAATGGAAGATGGAGACCTAGAAAAATTTTGGAAAGCAATTCCTGACAAAATAAAGAAAGAATATGAGTGGTGGATTGCACCATCTGAGGGAAAGGTACTCAAATTGAGTGATAAAAAGTGGGTTAAAGTATGGTGTATATCTGGAGATTCAGTGAGGTGAAATTATGGGTGAAAGTTTGGAAATTGATATTCAACGTATTTTGGCTATTACTTGGAAGGCTGAATCATCAAATCCAAAAACCATAGATGAAATTGCAAGGTTTTGGAGTCTGAATTTACAATGGTTAAATCCTGAAGAGGCTTTGTTGGCTGCAAATAATTTCGTCACAAATGGTTGGTTGAATAGTCTGGGAAATGGCTATGTCCCATCCATAAATATCCAGGGTGTTATTGCTCCTTTGGGGTGGTGGCCTAAAACTAGTCTATTCATGGGAGATTATAGAAAAGATCCCGGGAAAGCAGACGTTACAAATGAAATAAAAACCACTTCAACTAATTCTGCTCCTGCCACAAGTGAGAATGAAATTTCATCTGACAATGATAAAATTTTGAAAAGAATGATCAGGTTTGTTGCATCAAAATCAGGACTTGAACGTGAAGAAGTGGAACGTCGTGCTGGAAGAAAAGTAGCTGCACTTGGACACATCACCGATAGAATGAGTGTGATTCTTGTTGCAAAAGAACAAGGACTAGATGTTTCAGATTTGTTGGTAGTTGACGGCCGTACTTAATTATCATTTGAATGCGTCAAACTATCAGATGTTGCTAGTAAAATTGGTAACAGATATAGTGATAAAATCAACGAAAAGAATACCGTAATTGCAGTCACAATACCGAAATCTCTTACAACAGGCATAGGTGAAAATATTAACACAAGGAATCCGCAAACAGTGGTTCCAGCTGACAATAAAAGTGCAACTCCTGTCGTAGAATGCATTTTCTCCATAGCCTCCCATGAACTCACTGAATCATTACTGACCTCACTTTCGTATCTCCTCCAAACATGAATCGAATAATCAATACCTATACCAATAGTTAATGCAGTTACCATCACTGTAAGAATATTCCAGTTTAGTCCGAAAATCATCATTGAGCCAACAACCCAAAAGGCAGATATCCCAACTGGCACAAGTACGATAATTGCAGGAATAACTCTTCTCGTGAGTAATCCAAGAACCACAAATGATGCAAGCAAACTAATCGCTGTTGATTCCAACTGTGAGGTAGTAAGTCCATCAATCACCAAATTTAACTTAACCAAATCTCCAGACAAATAAACCAATGCGTGATTTGAAAGTTGATCTTTGATTTTATAATCACCATTTCCATTTCCAAGCATTACTTCAAATGCTTGTACAACTTTAGCAGAATCGCTATTTGTTATTGCATTAACATATATTTCCATCCTTAGATAATTAATATCATTATTTGAATTGAATGCCACTGTTGAATTTATCCTATCTGACCATGTTTCTCCGGTTAAAGGGTCTCCTACTGATGCATTGTTTGACAAATTCAGTAATGCACTCGACAAATCCAAAGTGCTCGATTTATTTTTTATTACTAGAGATAAACTACCTGCAAAATTTTCTCTTGTATCTAAATTATATGTATCTCCCCAACTTGAATCTAGTTCAACAGCATCCCTCAATACTGGATAAATTCCATCATAAGCGGCCCTACATTCAGTATCAATTGGCCTTACTACGACAGTCGTTTGGCATAGCCCTGAATCGAGGGACTCAAGTGTTCGAAGCAAGTCAATGTCATCTGGAATATAATCTACACCTTCAACAGGTTCCATAAGAAGATAAACAACTTTCCAACTTGAAGATTCATATTCAGAATTTAGATCATTTCGAACCTGCATCACTTCCATTTCATCGTCCAAAAAGTCAGAAAGATCAAATTCAGTTTGTATTGAAAGTGCAGCGAATATTGAAAGAAGTGTTAACATTCCTGTGACAACAAGTACCATAGCCTGGTGTTTTCTTTGTACACCAACAATAAATGCAGCATATTTTTTCATTTCAATTGTATTTCTTACTCCAAATCGAGGTAGTTTACTTCTTTCTAGCACAAGATGTAAGCTACCTACTAATATTGTTGAAGTAAGAAATGCACATACTACACCAACTGCAAGTGCAATTCCAAATTCTTTTAAAGGCGGGAGTGGTGAAATAATATTTGATAAAAATGCTGCAACTGTGGTCAAAACTGCCAGTGTCAGAGGAACTGATAATCGCTCACAAGCCCTAACCCATGATATCGATGCAGGCATTCCAGATTCCCGATTCAAGTTGTATCTTCTCTGAAGATGTATGGAATAATCAATGCCTAAACCTAATACAAGAGGGGCTACTGCAACATCAAGGGCATTAAAACTGGAATCAAGAGATGCTAAGGCTCCATAGGTCCAAATCAAAGTACAAGACAATCCCACTAGGGGGAAAATAACATCCCTAGCAGATCTAAATGCAATTGCAAGTATCAAAACAACAACGATTAATGCAATCAAAATTAGTAATGCCAAATTACGAAACGTTCCCTCGTCAATATCGTGATTAATTAAATCAAGTGAAACTACATTATAATCAAGAGTGGAATTATCAGAAATCTGAATAAAATGCGTGCGCATTTCAGATTGATATTGCTTGCGTAAATCAGGTTCTAAATTTGGATCTACAAAATACACCCACAGAGTAGTGCTACTTGTTGGAATCATATCGTTTGTTGAATTGGGGTTCGAGAGCCAACTGCATGTATTAGAATAGTCCAAATCTTTGTTTAACAAACTTGATTGGGCAAATGATCCAGTGACTAAAAACTGCTCATTTTCAACAACGTCACCACATACAAAATCATCATCTAATGTATTGTTAAGAAGTTCTTCCCAATTTGATAATTCTGAAATTTCAGTACCATTTGACTGTTCATCAAGTGCAAGTTGAATTATCCCAGGGGTAGACATGGAATTTGTAATGAAATCGCCATTAGCGATTGCAAAATTTAGTGAGGCTTGATAATCCGTATCCTGTTGCTTCAGATATTCAATAGAAAGCGCATTTGCACCTGTCTCTTTTGGAACTACGTGTACAAACATAGGTCTTGCTTCTGAATCAAAGTATTCTGAAAAACGTTCTTCAGCATCTATTGATGGATTATCCGTTGGAGCGAAGTCGGATAAATCAGTATTAAAGTTAGGAAGTGGTATCAGTGCTAATAAGAAAAAACCAGTGATTATGAGAGATAAAAATAGAAAGGGGAGCGCTAATTGATTCGCATTTGATTCAATTTTCGAAATCAATACTTCGCGTTTTTCCTCCTTCATACAACTGCTAATGGCAACTAGTTGATAATAACGCAGTAAATGTGTGCTAAAAGAAGGCAATTTTAGAGTATTATCTAAACCCGGCTGACTGAAAAGTTCAAAACAGTGGCATAGGTCGGCACATCGAGACACATGCCTATTAAAGTACTAATGAAAGACGGTAAGGAATTGAGAATACGGTTTATTGAGGAGAGTCATACCTCACTCCAATTGTTCAGATCCAGGCTTAGCGAACACAAAGATGTTGAATATGCTAATTACTTCATAAAACACCCTGATTTAGAAGGCGGAGAATATGAACCTGAATTTTATGTCCGAGCAAAAAAGGGAGACCCTGCCAAGTTAATTTTGGATGTGTGCAATGGAATTGCCAGTGATTTCGAGAAGATTAAACTCTGAAACACAACTCAAAAAGAGGGGGGGCTAATATGCCCAGCGAATCAAAAGTAAGTGTTGCTGAAAGGATAGGATTATCTGGTTATTCGACAGATTCTAATGGAATTGGTGGCATTATTAAAATTAGATCTGTTGATTTTAGAGTTGAAGAATTCGGAAGGAAAGTGTCGCTCGATCCTAAAGGTAGATTTACTGTGGCTAAAATTACACTGAATAATTGGGAAACTAACAGATTTATTGGAACATTGGCAAGAATATTGAAAATTTCAAGAAAAAGAATTTGGTTTTCTGGCACGAAAGATAAGCGTGCAGTTACCCAACAAATGTTTGTAATTGATGCTCCAGAAAAAAATGTTGCAACTGTTGAAATAAAAGATGCAGACATACAGATATTAGGTAGAACACACCAAAAATTGCATTTTGGTGAGCATCAAGGAAATAGATTCTCAATAGTTGTAAGGGGGTGTGCGAATCCAGATGGAAGTCCTATGTCAAACGAAAAAGCCATTGAAATTTCAAACAATATAATTCAACAATTAGAAGAAAATATAGGGGAGGGAATAATTCCAAATTGGATTGGACCACAGCGGTTTGGTGGTGTGCGTGGTGTCACTTCTGAGGTCGGAAAAAGAATTTTAGAAGGGGATTTTGAGTCTGCAGTAAACACGTACATTGGGATGGATGGAATATATGAAGAATCTGAAGTCCGTGAATTTCGTAAATATTGGAGAGAAGAAAAAAATCCAAGTGAAGCATTAAACATCATACCTCAAAGGTTAGGATTTGAATCTGAAATAATCAAACACTTAGGAAAAAAACCCAATGATTGGATTGGGGCTTTCAAGAGATTACCAAATAATTTACAACTAATGTGTATTCATGCTGCTCAGTCTGAAGCATTTAACAAAATATTGGCAAAACGGATTGAACAAAAACTTTCACTAAACACTCCTCACATAGGAGATGTAGTATTAGGAATTGGAAACAATGGGCAAGTGATAAAGGAAAGAGTTGCCATTGTGAATAAAGATAATGAAAAGAGAATTAGGCTAAACTGTGACAAAAATAGATTAGTAATTACGGGTGCTTTACCTGGTAGTAACTACATTTTGACAAATGATGAGCCAGGAAATATTGAAAAAGAAGTAATAGAAGAAATGAAGCTCGACAAATGTTCATTTTATGTGGACAAAATACCTCGGTTATCATCGAAGGGAACTAGAAGGCCATTGATAACAAAATATGGAGATTTAACGGTTGAATCTGTACCTAATGTTGATCTAAACCAAGACTCAACCAAATGGACCAATGGTCCAAAAGAGGGTGATAGGTGGCATCCAGAGGGAGGGAGTGTTAAGTTCAGGTTTTCACTGCCACCAGGTTCATACGCAACAATAATCATGAGAGAATTTATGCAATCTCCGCTTACTCACTATTAGTTATAGCAAACGGCCCATGTTCAAAACTTCAATCTCGCCAACACCGTCTAATGATTGCAGTGTTGATTCAAATTGATCTAATTTGCCTTCAGCGTCTTCAATCACAACATTGAGTTCGATATACATCAACCCAAATGCCAGTGGTTTCTTTTCAAAACCTTGTACTGCACCTGAGTCTTCTGGCATGGAATCTAAACTTGAAATGACATCATCTATACTAACATCTGAATCTGAATCCATCATTACTTTGTACATAACTAATACTTCACCCATAACAATCACATCAAGGCCCTTCAAATCCACACGATTTGCAAACATAAATTACAGCCTGAACCCGACAACGGGGACTTCTACCAATTGATTCACCACAACCTGGGCATGGAAAAGCTGTGGAAGACTTCTCAACAAGAGGTGTTCCTGAAGAACTGCAAAACAACGCCTTCTCACTCATAATGATACCTCTAGCGACTGGGCGACCTACTTTCCATATATATGGCTTGACCAGAAACGGATGGTTGATAATGCCACTAAATATCCTTGCGAACTACCTTGAAGCCGGTCGCACCAACTTCGCCAGTATCATCATCAGCAATTAAATTTGATTCAAAGGATTCTACCATTTCGACAAATGATTCGTTATCTGCACTCCAAGAAACATGATTCTTGCAAACCAAATAAACTTCAGAAGATGAATTTCTACTTGCCTCTGGTGAAAACCGTTTCACAAATGAAAATTGCAAATTAAGTCCTGCTATTATTTGGTTTAGACCAGAACCTTGGAACGCCTTCGTCACCAAATTTCCACCATCGCATAAAAGTGGGAGTGAAAAATCTAACACTGATGCGAGAAGGTATATCGCTAATGCCTGATCACGATCCCATTTTCCCGTTAAATCTGGTGAAATATCTGAAACAATTGTGTTGATCATATTGCCATCAAGGTAATCTATTATTCTAGATTGAACCTGATTATCTGTGATGTCACCTGTCAGAAACATACAGCCCTCAACTTTCTGTGTTGGTTCAAGATCAACTCCAATGACTAAACCATCCTCACCTACAAACTCAGAAGCTACTTGTGACCAACCTCCAGGATAACATCCTACATCCACCCAAACTTTTCCTGAACTTGCTTTAATTTGAATGCAGAGCGTGCGCGATAACCTTCTTTCTTTGCCCTACGTGTCCAAGTATCGTTGATTTTGTCTTTGTGCCAATTGCTGGGCATATATTCTGCTAACCACTTATTGCTATCAATGTTATTCTAAGTTGTAATTGTATAGTAATAATGTTGAAGTAGAAATATTTGCGACTAACTATGCCAAGTAATTTCCGAGCCGCATTTTATGGTGCTGAATTTGATTATCGTTGTCAATTTCGCACCATATTCTAGTGCACTTATTTTGCCATCAGATACATTTCCAACAGAAGGAACATATTCTGTGACAGGGGGAACTACTATCCTCATGGAAGAATACACCGCAACTTGGTGTGACATATGTCAAATCACAGACCCTAAATTAGACGAAATATCAATTGTAAATAAAGATAGAATTGCATTAGTAGCACTACATCCAATGGATGGCGTAGATTTGATAGGAAATACTGCATCAAACCATAGAATATCAAGTACTGCATTAGCAGAAACTGATCTAACTCCTTCCTTCATGTTTGATGGAGGTTTAGAAAGAGAAGGGAGTGTTGAACTTAAAGATATACAGAGTGAATTATTAGAAGCTGAAAATATGAGAAAATCATATTCGAAACTTGAATTAAATTTGTCAATAACTAATTCAATCAAAATCATACTAGAACTTAAGGGATACAATAACCTCACAAATACAATCCTAACTGTAATGCTCACAGAAAACAATGTGGCTGGTAATACAGCACTGAGTTTAGATGAAGTAGAAACTTATGATAGGGTGTTGCGGGCACTATTTATGGCAAATCTGACAATATTATCTGAGGAGAACAGTGTAATTCTCGCTGAAGATTATGAAACATTTGGCCAATTTTGGGGAGATGATATTCAACCAACAATGAGTATACAAAAGTATCAGGAAAGTGTGATTTTGGAAATAAACTTGCAAATTCCAATACAATGGAATTTGGGAGAAATAGGAATCATTGGAGCGCATGAAAGAATAGATGAACAAAGTGGAAATGTCATTACAACACTTGGTGCCGTACAAATATTGCAATTTGATATTGTTGAAAAAGAAAATTCAAATTTGTGGATAATATTTTTGATTGTAATGTTGGCAACAGGCTTTGCTTTAGCGTATGTAGATAAATACCTAAAAAAATAAATCAGCGTGCAGAGATAGTCCCGTGGCATGAACCCAATTAAAGCAAACTATACTCTGCATCATGCAAATTTCAAGTCAGTATTATATGGGTATAGTGTAGTATAGTACAACTGATGGAGGAACAATACGAAGATAAAAGCAGTTCGGGATACGGACTGCGTGAATGGTTAGTTGAATACATAGTTGAATACGAAAGTAATGTGATTAAGCACATATCAATATTGTCTGGTAGGACGCTACAAGAAGTGCAACATGCATTATTTACGGAATTACGTGGAGATTACCCTCATGCTGACAGAGTAGATGTGACCATCTTAACGATGGAACCAATAAAAGACGATGCAGATATCGATCTATTTGATGAGGAACTAGCATACTTTCCTTAGTCGGTCCAGGCACTAGATTCTTTCATTCGACTCAAGTAAAGGAATAGTGCAAATGCTGCTACATCTGCTATATGCGCTCCAGTACAGTATTGGCAAAATACCCCCATCTTGAATATTTCAAGGTATACCAAATAAAGTGCAATAAGTATTCCAAATCCACTAATTACAGTACCAAGTGTCAACCAATTTTGGACCCATTCCGCATCATGTTCTTTGAAAATAGATAATGCAATAATAGCCATTGCACTAAATGCTAACATTCCTAGAATACCCCATGGGATACCAAGTATTGGGTCAGCGTTGTATAGATTATTAGATATTACATCTTGACAACTGAATACACTAAATGCCGAGCATCCACCTGTACCCCCCATTTCATTGTATTTTTGATGAAGCCAAAATGTATGAGAACTTATTAGGAAACCAGAACAAATAACTAATATTAATCCAATCAAGACTCTATCTCTTTTTTTATTCAGGGATTTGATTGGGTTTATTTTTTCACCCAATGGGCTTGAATATAGGACTCCAGTGAGTAAAATAATTCCATAAAATATCAAAGGGTAATCCAACTTATCACTCTCCACAAAGATTTACAGAACCGCCATCCTTGCATAATATTTCAGCTATTGCAGAACCAGGGGTTTCTCCTTGAACTGCAGACTGTGTATGCCATGCTATAATCCCATTTGGACTCAAAATAACATAATATGGTGTCCCTGGCAAATCCCAATCATCTATGACTTTACCATCTATGTCATCGATATATGGGAATTGGTGGGTTTCACCTATTCTATCCATGCAATTGTAATTACCACCTCTACATCCCATAAAACTTGTTTTTTCTTGGAATGCAACCATCTCCTCCCTGCTAGTCTCATGAGTAGGAATTGGAAGTTGGGTAACCACAATAAATTGTTGCACTCGCTCACCAATACCATATTGATCTAATTCGGATTTAATTCCAGACATAGTGTCAGCATCATCCCAGCAATGTGGACAATCTGTGTCAAGAAATTCTATCAATATAAATGTCCCTTCTGAATGATTACCAGACCAATTCAAGTCCAAATGAGAATATAAACTAAATTCATTCCAATCACTTGATGAGTTTCCAAATGAATGTGACTCGGAAATTATATTTGGTGCCATTTTACCCACATCAAGTCCAGTTGAAACTGCATTTGTTGATGCAAATATTATGATAATTGTAACCATGAATATTCCAAATATACCTAAAAAAGTACCAAGCCGGGTATCTCCTGTTTCATCCAAGAGGATCCTTTCATTCAAATTCATATCATATCAACTCCAATTCACGTGCCAGACAAGCAGCAGTATGTCTAACTGCATCTTCACTATTATAACTCGTACTAAAATCAAGACCATTCAGTAGTTCAACACCCAACATTGCTTTTGGCACATCCCCGGCCCATCCTCGGTCCCCCCCTGTATATGAAATTAAAACATCATCTAGGCCACTTTCCTCCACAACTATTTCTGCAATTCTTCTCACAGAACAGGTATCTCCAGAGGCAAGGTTATAACAATTCAAAGGTAAATCTGAATTCTTCACTACGTGTAGAATTGCGGTTACACAATCACCAACTTCCATGTAAGATTTCTCCTGCAAACCATTACCTAGAACTTCCAATTCGGAGTTATTAACTTTTAATTTATTTACAAAGTCATAAATTACGCCGTGTGTACCACGTGCCCCAATTATATTTGCAAATCTGAAAATCCACGCTTTGAAATTGAATGTACCTACCCAAGAAGAGATCAATGCTTCACTTCCCAATTTTGATGCACCATACAAGCTAATGGGGAACAAAGGGCCGTAATCTTCAGGAGTAGGTATAACGTTAGCCTCACCATAAACTACTGAAGAAGAAGCAAAAGCGATTTTATTACAACCAGAGATACGCATTGCTTCCAATACGTTGTAAGTAGCAACTACCCCCTGTTTCAAATCTGTATCTGTAATCTCAGTTCCCAATCTAATATCAGGATTAGCCGCCAAGTGAAATACCATATCAATTCCAACCATTGCAGAAGAAATTTCAGATAAATTGAGCAAATCACCTTCAATTAGTTTTAAATTCGGGTTTTCATCCAAATTAGACTTGATAAATTCTAAACGACCACTCGAAAAATTGTCAAATATTACAACCTCATTTGATTCAGAAAGCAGTAGATCCACTAAATGTGAACCAATAAATCCAGCGCCGCCGGTAACCAAAACACGCATCTACTCAACCTCCCCGAATACTTTTTGAGTATGATTTTGCTATAATATTATTGATAATAGCAGATAGTATCTGTGAAATATCAACACATATATAGTCATCTTGGAATAGCGCATATCAATATGAGCAATGATTCAGAGGGTCGTTTTCCTCCTGGAAAAGTTATGGTTGGTATGCCACTCTACAATGAAGAAGAAACTGTTGGTTCAATGGTACATCTTGCAAAAAAATACACAGAAATTGTTGTTTGTTTAGATGATGGTTCATCCGATAATTCAGGAAGAATTGCAAAGAATTGTGGAGCAGAAGTACACAGCCACAGGCTCAATCGTGGATACGGTGGAGCATTGAAATCACTATTTTCAATTGCAAAAGAAAAAGATGTAGATATATTGGTAGTAATGGATAGCGATGGACAACACAATCCAGAAGACATTCCCAAATTGGTTGAACCAATAGATAATGGAGAAGCTGACATGGTTATTGGTTCCAGGTTTGTATCAAAAGAGGGCGAAACTGATATGCCCAGCTATCGTAAATTAGGAATCAAAGTAATTACAACTGCATCAAATCTATCTAGCAATCTAAGCATCAAAGATACCCAGAGTGGATACAGAGCATTTAGTAGAGATGCTCTCGAAAAACTAAGATTTGAAAGTGAAGGTATGGAACTTTCTATAGAAATGCTTGACGATGCTGATGAAAAGAATATCCGTGTAAAAGAAGTTCCGACAAAAATGCGTTATGATGTTCCAAAAGGATCAAATTTTACGGCTATATCTCATGGTTTCACAGTTCTTTCATACGCACTAATCTCTCTGTCACAGAAAAAACCAATATTGGTTTTAGGAATTCCTGGAGTTGGGCTACTAGCAACAGGTGCAGCTCTAGGTATGCGTGCAATTAATGGAGTCAGTGATTACACAAATGTAACTGTGGGACCTGGTATAACTGCAGCCTGGGTAGGGGTAATTGGAATATCCCTAATATTTGCTGGGGTCATGTTACAAAGTGCACGTTCAATATTGAAGAGACTTATTTTGAGAGATTACAGTATCGAATGAGCGCTTCATTCAAGGGCCTGTCTACTTAACCGATAAATAAGGGGGGCTATTTGTAGCACAAAAATCTGGAGAAAATGTTGAAAACACTGCTTCTATCATTAAGCAATATGGCTCCAAAATGTCAGTTGTAACGGATTCGATTCTTTCAAAAATAGGGACCGATTCTAAAATTTTACTTTCCCGAATGTATGAAACAATACTAAAAACTCCAGTTCCAACAGTAATAATCTTACTAATAATCACATCTTGGTTTGGCTGGGAAGCAAGAAATTTTCAAGAACAAATTCAAGATGATGTAGAGGTGTATCTACCAGAAGGTGCAGAATCAACTGATTTGTTGTTACAAGTGAGAGAGCAGTGGTCAACAGATGTTGCACTGATATATGTCAAAACCAATAATGCTGACAAAGAAGACGGGACTCCTGGCGATCCTTCACCCGAAACCAATGTAACAAATGAAAAGATATTGAGAGAAATGAGTTGGGTTGAAGGTGATGATTCAAATGGTGGCTCTATAGGTGTACAACGTGGTATTGATCCCATAAAGGGAGATAGAGGTGAACAAGATGGAGTGCTGTGGATAATATCTATTGCGCAAATAATTAAGGAAGCAAATAGCAGTGATGGTAGGTTTGCAGAAGCAGCCTGTTTACACGGGATTGAGGATAGAATACAATTCTCTGGTACTTGTAGCCAAGTAGAAAGTGCTCCATGGGGCGATTATAGCGTCCCAGAGCAAAACAGAATTGATCAAATTGTTGAGCAATTATCGGGATCATTATCGAATTTAGCAATAGATACCAATAACGATGGTATATGGGATACGACGTTCATATTAGTAGGCCTCAATCACAACATGTCAGATACAAATATTTGGAACAGTTTTGATGAATTTCACGTACATATGCAAGATGTCATGGATGCAAGGCAAACAAAAGAAACTCAAATGACACTGACGGGAGTTACAAAGATACTGGAGGATGTCTCAGATGAAATATATGAGGATCTTAAAGGAATGATGCCATTAAGTGTTATATTTGTCATTCTTGCAATAATAGTATTTCACCGCAGTTGGAAAATCGTAATAATTACTGGACTCCCTATTTTGATGGCATTGTGTGTCACATTTGGTTCAACAGTTATTTTTGACATGACGTTGACCCCTATGATTATTGCTGCGGGTCCTATTTTAGTTGGTTTAGGTGTAGATTATTCTCTGCACATCATAAATCGGATTGAGGAATCTAGGAATCGAATAATTGACGAGATTACTGAAAGAAATTATACTTCAAGAATCTCTGGTCAAAGTGAAGATGAATTACCTGAAGAATGGAGTCTTGAGTTATACAAAGAAGCAACAATGGAGTCTATGAGTACGACAGGAAAAGCTGTTCTCCTATCTGCAGTAACAACCATAATTGGATTTTCAGTACTTGCTGAACCAAACTTAGTACCAATTATACCTATGAGAACGGTTGGAATGACGTTAGTTCTTGGCATATCGATAACTTTGATACTTTCCACAATTCTTGTCCCGGTGCTAGGCTGGTTGTTAAAGTACAAGAAAAGATCAAATCGTCCTCTTTGGAATAAATTGAGTCATACTCCAATAAAATTTCACTACGTAATAATTGCAATAGTAGTGATAATTAGCGGCTGGGGCATATATTACATGCAAGATGAACTAGGGAAACCAATAACTGGATCTTCTGAGGTGCCAAAAGGAATAACATCTATGGAAGTAATCGTTGAGTATTCAGAACAATTCGATTCAGGCCAAACTAGCATGTTCATTTTAGATGCAAGTGAAAGAGGTATTGCAAATGGTACAACTGCAATTAGAGACATACCTGTGCTTGATGCCATCGAAATTATGGAGAATAATGTAGGTAATGTTTCCAATACGAGTACAACAAGCATTGTCACATTTCTCAAGAGCATACACATATCTCTAAATCAAAATGGAATTGAAGCATATGATGATAGTTTATGGAATATAATACATCATCCTTGTTGGACATGGGATTATTCAGAGGATCTTATACCACCTATAACATCTGATCCAATTGAGGAACCACATAAAGCAGTTGCAGAGGTAGCATTTTGTGAAGGATTGGTGGTTAATGAGGTGACAAATCCTGGTTCACGTGCAGTTCTTCGTGGAGATTTTGTCGATGTAACATTAGATACTTTAAGTTTAGAAGTAAGGTCTATGCTTTTCAATGAGGCGGAAAGTAAAACACTTGTATATGTAGAACAGCCCTATCTAAATTTGATTTATGCTGGTGGTTTGAGGGATGAAATTGATTCGATACTAAATGAGGGTCCTAATGTTGATGGAGTTCAGACAAGTAAATTGGCTGGTGGCTTGCCGGTTTCATTAGATGTAAATCAAGGAGTTCACGACGCACAAAGTATGACCACATTAGTAACATTATTCGTACTCATTGGTGTATTGATGATTATTTTTAGAAGTGCGAGATTAGGTATTTTCACTATGTTGCCAGTAGCTGTAGTAATACTTTGGCAACCATTATTGATGAAAAGTGGTGATGTGAATGTAAACTTATTTACGGCCATGGTTGGAACTATTGTATTTGGAATTGGGGTTGATGACTGCATACATATGATGGAACGAATAAGAGAGGAAGGTGAAACTGCAGTTGGAATGGCTCGTTCTATAGAACGTACTGGTCAAACAGTATTTGAAACATCAGCAACTACTATGATGGGACTACTACCCGGATTCCTTTTCCTTGAATTCCCCGGTCTAACTAATTTCTTTGGAATGATGATTGTGTTGATCGGGTTTGCGTTTCTAACTTCGGTATTCTTTATGCCTGCATCTCTCACTTCTTGGAATGTAATTAAAAACTTACTTTTAGGTGGAGATAAATGGGATGATCTAGAAGGTGGACCTACATTAGACCGGGGTGAACCGATGAAAGCTGTTCTTGTTGATTGATGGTCAAATTCAAATTGTAGTTCAACTCAGTAAGTATGGGAGCGGGAGGGCCACTGACAGGGTAAGACCCTGAGGAAAGTCCCCTCTCCATAGTGCGGGGAAACAACAGAAGTTGGATATCAGAGATGATATGGATATGTAGGAGAAACGAACGATTGAAGGTGTGTACAATGATTCTGGGAAGAAGAGGTTACCTGATTATCGATGAGACGAACATACCACCTGGAGCAAGTCCAAACAAGACCTTTGAGGTTGCACGCCTAGGTCTGGGTAGGACGCATAGTTGAATGTGGCTAACCGATTGGTGAACAGAAAGGGGCTTACTCCCCGCTCCCAAATTAATTTTCACCATAATATCCTTGCTGTTGCTGATATTGTGGTTGGTGCTCATATCCACTACCTTGGTAATTTGGCCCTGGTGACAAAGGTGGTGGTACTGCTTTTGCAGGCACATCCTCTTCTTCCCAATCTTCATCATCATCCCATATTGAATCATTTGATCTCCCACCTCTCATTGCCACAAATAATACTATGAAAAGAGCCAAAACTAATACAGTAAAGAGAATGACATAAAGTGGGTCTACATTTGTAAGTGACCCAGATAATATTCCACTTGATTCTTCTTTTCCTTGCACTATTGGTCCTTGAGCCTGTATTTCGCCATCCCAGCTAATTTCAATTCGTTGAGGACCTACTTTTGTAATCTCCCAATCAATATGAACTATCTCTGTTTGACCTGCTTGAATCTCAACTTCCGAAAAACTAAGCCTTATGCGTTCTTCATCATCTAAATAGAATTCCTTGCTAGTTAGATTGAGAATTCCTCCTACCATCCCTGAATTTGTAACTTCAACGGAAACTGTTACACTGGCACCTATCGAGATTGTTCCTGTTTTCGAATAACTTACATCTACAACGCGGAAAGTTGCCTTATTTGTTTCAATCGACCATGTTGAAAGTGGGCTAGATTGTGAATTATCTTGAGTTGTCATTGGATTTCCAGCCATATCTGAACCAGTTATCCAAACATGTAATTCCATACTATTTAGCAAATCAGCTTCTTCAAAGTGACTGAGTAAGTCAAGTTGTGCACCCATCTGAATTATTCCGCTTAGGCTGCCTTGAGTGGATGAAAGTGGAAGTGTACCTTCTGCTATCGGTGTATCGGATAACATTGCAGAATCCGCAGGAAGAACCATCCATTCAAGAGTTAAGGAATCAGCATCAAGCATCACAGATTCCTTTATTGATACGTCAAATCCTATATCACTAATCTCAGAAATACTGAGTTCAACACCTTCTCGAGGTGACATGAAACCTTGGGGTTCTGGGCCATTACCATCCACAATTATGAGTGGGGATTCGAGCCCCTGAGTGGAAGTTACGTCACGAGCTTGAGAAGGTAAATTGATGAAAGAAATCGAAAGTGGATAATTTCCTGAATTTAGTGGCATTGCTATTGTTGCACTGAATTCTCCATCCTCAACCTGTACAATTTTACTGCTACCTGAGGTATATATTGACACATCAAATAAACCATCAGGTGTATCTCCTGATTTTGCAAAATATATGCTACTCGTCACAGTTACAGTACTACCTGGTTTCACCCAGGCACCATTATCTGAAATTGCACCACTGGATACTTCAAGTTCAATTTGGCTCAAATCGATTAAAAGGTCTGGAGAATATCTCCATCTCATGTCAGCTATATTCAAATAACTGCCTTGACCCTGACGATCTAGTATCTCGATAGATGGTTCGTGACTAAATTGTTCATCTGATACAAATGTCCACTCTAACTGGAATTCAATCTTGAATACCAAATCTGTCTCAAATGGACTTGGATAACCTGACCTACTGAATAAATCGCAACTGTAAACTGTGATGTGTATTGATTGAATGTCGCATTGAGAGGAGCCAGGTGTCCAAGTAACCAAAAGTGGTTCAGAGGGATTATTACTCGAAAGTTGTAAATTTATTTCGGCTACGTCGCTGAGTCCATTTTGCTCAGTGAATTCGAATTCTGCCTCGTAAATTTTGTCAGGATGTAACCAATTGTAATCAGTTTCACCCGCCCAGGATGAGCCTTGTGGATTGATTACCGGCGGTCCATCATATGCAATTTGGTATGTGAATAACTGCTCATCTACAAGGTGGCTGCCTCCCCCAATCAATACATTTCCTGCAGTATCTGAACCGACAAGATAACCACTAACAATTGAGCCAAGTGGAGCATTTGAATCGTCAAAAGTGTAGTGATATATCCCTTGTGGCATACTCAAATTATCTGGAATTAAAAGTTGAACTGAATTGTATTCATCCATATCAATTGATCCATCATGCTCAATATCATCCATCCAACTTCTCCATATCATCAAAGTCATGGAACTTGGTAACACGGGTCTATCATAAATTTCAAATTCTAATTTTTGATATTGTGAGGGCGCAAAGTGATCATATTTTTCAATATTTGAACCCACCATTATCGGTGACAATGAATCTGGTAAAAATGAGCGGTTTACAGGTATCGTTGTAGCATCTCCTTGACCCCTAAGTGTATCGATTCCAACCTCATATGTCACTCCTGATGAATCAAAAGGAACTACTCTTGTAAATTCCCCAAGACCTTCAGTAAGTTGACTTGTCCTATCTACTTCTACTCCGTTTTCTTTCAGATAGATATCGACATGTCCGCTCTGAGGACCCACTCCTAAAGAAGCACCCTCAAATGCAAGTTGAACGTTTATTGAAATTGCTGAGCCAGCCTTCAGGTATTCTGAACCTTCTGGAACTATTTGCCCGATATCATTGACTATGTCCCAATGCCTAATCTGAATATCGTTTTCTAAACCATTAGCTTGACCGATACCATATGATGAAATCATAGGCACACTTCTTCTACCATCGGCTAAAACCAATCTTGATTTGATGAAGAAATCGACTTCATCGTCCCATTCTGGTAAAAACCT